>NC_014248.1:600000-832500 GCF_000196515.1 'Nostoc azollae' 0708 | reverse complement strand
TTTTCAACCAATCTCCACCGACCTAGGATAGACCAATTCAGAATCTAATTACAGAATAACAGAATGTGTTCGATTTCTAAATGGATTAGGTCTCCCTAAAAAGGAGGTGATCCAGCCACACCTTCCGGTACGGCTACCTTGTTACGACTTCACCCCAGTCACCAGTCCTACCTTAGGCATCCCCCTCCAAAAGGTTGGGGTAATGACTTCGGGCGTGACCAACTTCCATGGTGTGACGGGCGGTGTGTACAAGGCCCGGGAACGAATTCACTGCAGTATGCTGACCTGCAATTACTAGCGATTCCTCCTTCACGAAGGCGAGTTGCAGCCTTCGATCTGAACTGAGCTACGGTTTATGAGATTTGCTTGCTATTGCTAGCTTGCTGCCCTTTGTCCGTAGCATTGTAGTACGTGTGTAGCCCAAAACGTAAGGGGCATGCTGACTTGACGTCATCCTCACCTTCCTCCGGTTTGTCACCGGCAGTCTCTTTAGAGTGCCCAACTTAATGCTGGCAACTAAAAACGAGGGTTGCGCTCGTTGCGGGACTTAACCCAACATCTCACGACACGAGCTGACGACAGCCATGCACCACCTGTGTTCGCGCTCCCGAAGGCACTCTCAGCTTTCACCGAAATTCGCGACATGTCAAGTCTTGGTAAGGTTCTTCGCGTTGCATCGAATTAAACCACATACTCCACCGCTTGTGCGGGCCCCCGTCAATTCCTTTGAGTTTCACACTTGCGTGCGTACTCCCCAGGCGGGATACTTAACGCGTTAGCTCCGGCACGGCTCGGGTCGATACAAGCCACGCCTAGTATCCATCGTTTACGGCTAGGACTACTGGGGTATCTAATCCCATTCGCTCCCCTAGCTTTCGTCCCTCAGTGTCAGTTGCGGCCTAGCAGAACGCTTTCGCCACCGGTGTTCTTCCTGATATCTACGCATTTCACCGCTACACCAGGAATTCCCTTCTGCCCCGAACGCACTCTAGTTCTGTAGTTTCCACTGCTTTTACAAGGTTGAGCCTTGCTCTTTAACAGCAGACTTACAGTACCACCTACGGACCCTTTACGCCCAATCATTCCGGATAACGCTTGCATCCTCCGTATTACCGCGGCTGCTGGCACGGAGTTAGCCGATGCTTATTCCTCAGGTACCGTCATTTTTTTCTTCCCTGAGAAAAGAGGTTTACGACCCAAGAGCCTTCCTCCCTCACGCGGTATTGCTCCGTCAGGCTTTCGCCCATTGCGGAAAATTCCCCACTGCTGCCTCCCGTAGGAGTCTGGGCCGTGTCTCAGTCCCAGTGTGGCTGATCATCCTCTCAGACCAGCTACTGATCGTCGCCTTGGTAGGCTCTTACCCCACCAACTAGCTAATCAGACGCGAGCTTATCTTCAGGCAATAAATCTTTCACCTCTCGGCATATCCGGTATTAGCCACCGTTTCCAGTGGTTGTCCCCGACCTAAAGCCAAATTCTCACGCGTTACTCACCCGTCCGCCACTAAGTTCCTAAGAACTTCGTTCGACTTGCATGTGTTAAGCATACCGCCAGCGTTCATCCTGAGCCAGGATCAAACTCTCCGTTTTGGTAAGTTTGTTTTTTAGCTCTATTTTTTTCGAGTATCTGAATCCTCTACTTGTCTTTCCAGGATTCTTAAATCTCAAATCTCTTGAGGAGTAATGGTCGTCTCTATTCTTTCAAAGTATTATCTTTTCTCGGTTCAGTGGTTGAGGCGCTTGCCCTTCACCTCTATTAATATACCAACTCTTTCTCTTTTTTGTCAAGCAGTTCTTTAAACTTTTTTTGGTCGGGGTTGAGTGAATGAAGTTGCAGTGATTAAAAACCTCATGGTATATAGCTTTAGGCTACTTTTTTATTAACTAAAGCTATCTTGCCTGTCTTCTTAGCATCCTCTTGTTGCATCAATGGGTAGAATTAGGACGTTTACTCGTACTTGCATATTTTCCTTCAAGTTTTGGCTACTATATAATATTGTTCTCGTTATTGTCGGCTCACTCTCAAAGCCTATGATTATCCTATAATTCCCTTGCACTGAGCTATTGGGGAGGATTATCTCTGTGGGAAGTGCATCTATCATTTTGATGATATTTGTAATTTTCCTAAACGTCCGTATGCTAAATACTGTAAGCTTTACAAGAATTTAGAGGAGATTACATTAGGAACACAACAACAGATTTTTGCTAAAAGCTGTGGTATAACTATCAAAAATTGGTTTAAAGGCTATCAGGCTTGGCTGTTACTACTATTTGTAATATTTCGTATGCTTGCTTATTAGTGTGTCAAGTTTCTAAAGAATCAGCATTGGCAGTTTCTATCTTGGTAGGTGATATTTTTTCTTCCAATACGTCTAAGTCAAACCAAAAAGTAGTACCGACACCAACTTCACTGACTAAATTAACCTGACTGTGATGCCTTTGCATAATATTTCTGACAATTGACAGACCTAAGCCTGTGCCTTCAAGGGTATGAACTCGATTTTCTACTCGAAAAAAGCGGTCAAAGATTGCCTGTTGGTCTTCTGGGGCGATACCAATTCCTGTATCACTGATTTCAATCCGTACTCTGGAACGATGATTATGTTCGTTTAGTGTTGCGTGGGTGTGGTTTTCTGTTTCAACCAAGTCTGTCTCAGGAGAAGATAAGGCAAAATTGGGGTGAGGATGCAGCTGGTAGGCTCGAATTGCGACTTTCCCTCCTGCTTTTGTGAATTTGAGTGCATTACCGATTAAGTTGCCAAAGACTTGTAGTAATAAATCGTAATTACCTATAACTAAGGGTAAGTTGGGGGCGACTTCCTGAACTAGTTCAAGTCCTTTGTCTTTGGCATTGAGTTGGTAAGTACGTAGTGTCTGCTCTAATGCTTGTCCTAAATCAACTCCGTCAAAATTATAAGTGCGTCCGGATTCAAGTTTTGATAAGTCTAAAACATCATTAACTAAGCGGGTAAGTCTGTCTGTTTCATGATTAACAGTTTCGAGGAATTCTTGGCGTTCTTCTGCACCTAAGTCTTCACCGTAGTCATGCAGAGTTTCAATATAGGTTTTGATGTTAAATAGAGGTGTGCGTAGTTCGTGGGAAATGTTGCTGATAAATTGGCTTTTGGCTTCATTCAGTTCTACTTCACGGGTGATGTCTTGAACTGTAATAGCAATACCTTTGATACTTTCTCTTTGCAGGTTGAGGACTGTTGTTAAGAGAATGCGGATTGTGCGCTTGGTGGGTTGCTGGAGCGGGATGCGGAATTCCGCACTTTCACATTCACCGGCGGCCATTTTGTATAAGGTACGGGTGATTTCTATTTGTATGCTTTGAGGTAAGTTGTGAAGTAAATTGCTACCGACAACATCAACTCCTTCCCAAGCAAAAATGCGTCTGGCTGTGGGATTGACTAAAATGATCTGCATATTATTGTCAATCAATACTGCTCCATCTGCAATGGTGGAAACTAAGGTTTCTAACTTTGCTTTTTCGGCTGTCAGTTCTTCAATATTTTGTTCTTCATAGCGTTCTAGACGCTCTGCCATTTCATTAAAGCTGAAAATAAGTTCTCCTAGTTCTCCTCCTAGTGGGAGGTCTATTCGCTGTTTAAAATTCCCTGCAGCAATTTGTTTTACTCCTACGAGTAGTTCTTTAATGGGTTTAGTAATAGTTAAGGCATTGATTACTCCTGCTAATATCACCATCACCCAAATTGTGATAAAGACTGCAATGGTGACATCACGGGTGAAGTTGGTGGAAATAACTGCTGTTTGGTTGGGGTTGATGCCGATAGCTAACACACCCAGGTATTTTTTATCCACTATTAAGGGAATAAATACATCTGTAACTATGCCGTCTGGGGTTGTATGTTGGCGTACGATTGGCTGGTCATCATCGCTGGGATAATCTTCTGGTAGTTGCATTTTCCGTTTGATGGTGAGGGAGTTTTCTACTTCTGGTTCCCAGAATGGAATGCCGAAAAAGATTTTTCCTGTTTCATCGGCATAAAGCATATAACGCACACTGGATGTGCTGCTGTAGAAACGTTGGGAAAATTGGGCAACTTCTGTAAGATTGTGATCAGCGATGAGTGGAGCAACGTTAGAAGCAAGTAGTAATCCCAGGTCGCGGCTGAAACGGGTGTCATTGAGACGTGCATCTTGCTGAATTGTATTCACTGCCCAAAATGTCAGCCCACTCATTACCAGGGAAACCACCAGGGTAGCGACAGCTAAGAGTTTGGTTTGCAGGGTGAACTCATACCACCAATGAGTAATCGCATCTCGGATTGTTGTAAAAAAAGCCAGCATCTTAAATAGACTTAAAATATAGTTGTTAGTAGTTCTTTGTTTTCTCCCCCAACAACTTAAAAATTAACAGCTAATTCAGTAAAGGTGTTAGGGAGAAATAGGAAATATGGAAAGATGGGAGGGTGGAGAGATAGAAGAACTACTAATTAAGCTAACTCAGGTCTCAATTTTTAGGACTCTATGACCAATATCTCTACGGTAATATACGCCTGGAAATTGAATGTGTTTGATGCCAGTATAAACTTGAGCGATCGCCTCTTGGAAATTTTCGCCAGTCCCAGTTATATTCAACACTCTACCACCTTCTGTAATGATTTGTTGGGCTGAGTTCAACTTGGTGCCGGCATGAAACACAATGGCTCCGGCTGCTTCTGCTTTTTGAATCCCAGTAATGATCTTACCTTTTTCATAATCTCCAGGATAACCTCCTGAAGCAGCCACTACTGTAGCCGCTGCACCTTCCTTCCAAGCAAGAGGTGGCATTTCTCGTAAACGTTGGTCGATGCAAGCCAAGATTAAATCTTCTAAGGGGGTTTCCAGCAATGGTAAAATTACTTGGGTTTCTGGATCACCAAAGCGACAGTTAAATTCTAAAACTTTAAAGTCGCCATTGGGTGCAACCATTAAACCAGCATACAAAACTCCTCGATAGTCAATACCCCTGTTTCTTAAAGCGGTAATAGTTTTTTCTAAAACTTCTGTTTGCACACGCGCCATTAACTCTGGTGTAGCGATAGGTGTAGGAGTGTATGCTCCCATGCCTCCGGTATTTTCTCCTGTATCACCTTCTCCAATTCGCTTATAATCTTGGGCTGGTAGTAATGGACGAATTGTTAACCCATCAGTAAGTGCTAAAACCGAAACTTCTTGTCCTAGCAAACATTCTTCAATGACCACAAAATTGCCTGCACTACCAAACTGTCCTTGAAAAATGGTATCAATGGCGCTTTCTGCTTGTTCAATAGTTTCAGCCACTGTCACACCCTTGCCAGCGGCCAAGCCGTCAGCTTTAATAACTATTGGCGCTCCTTGTGCTTGGAGATATGATTTTGCTGCTGCGGACTCTCTAAATACTGCAGCTGTAGCTGTTGGTACTCCGGCTTCTTGCATTAAAGCTTTAGCCCAAGCTTTACTAGCTTCAATTTGCGCTCCTGCTTTAACCGGTCCAAATACCATGAGTCCTTGATTTTGGAGATAATCTGTAATTCCATTGGACAAAGGCACTTCTGGACCAACTACTACCAAGGAAATACCCTTTTTTAAGGCAAATTGACTGATGCCTTCAAAATCATCTACCGCTAAGGGCAAGTTTTGACAGCGTTCCAGAGTTGCTGTACCTCCATTACCTGGTACACAGACAACTTGCTCAACTTTATTCGATTGCAGCAGTTTCCACGCTAGAGCGTGTTCACGTCCCCCATTACCGACAACTAAAACCTTCACTTATTTCCTCGTGTGTCCCTTGCAAACAGCAAATGCCTTAAAGCTACTCGGAGATCAATTTTTTCATTAATTATGCCACTAATCAAGTGTTATAACAGAGAATGGGGAACGCAAAACAATAATTTCAAAGCGAAATTAATCACAATCAGTTAAAAATGTAAACATTTCATGAAGTTTTCTACTTTTTAAGTAGGCTGCAAATCAGTGCTTAAAAATTAATGACAATTTAGCTTAATTTATTAATAGTTATAGCAATTGTATGTGAAGTTCCATCCAACAGATTTTGTATAAACGAAATCTCTAAAGTTTCTGTAGTGAGGAATAAGGTGTATCTTCATAGGAAATTTGTATGAATATGAGGCTGCTAAATAATTCAGAAAGAAATATCAAAAATAAACAACATGGCTAAGATTATTGTTACTGGGGCTGCTGGTTTTATAGGTTCTCACCTGGTTGATATTTTATTGCAACGGGGAGAAGAAGTAATTGGCATTGATGAGTTTAATGATTACTACGATCCAGTTTTGAAACGAAAAAATATTGCTACTTTTCAAAATTTGTCTAATTTTACTTTAATTGAAGGGGATATTCGATTTTTAGAGTTACCAGGAATTTGCCAAAATGTGGAGATAATTTATCACCAAGCTGCACAAGCTGGGGTCAGAAGTTCATGGGGTAAGGGCTTTCGGGCTTACACTGAACGAAATATTAATACTACACAAGTTTTGTTGGAAGCTGCTAAGGATGCTCGAAATTTGAAAAGACTAGTTTTTGCTTCGACTTCTAGTATATATGGTGATGCCGAAACTCTACCGACAAATGAAGAAATTCATCCTAAACCTGTTTCACCGTATGGTATTACAAAGTTAGCGGCTGAAAGGTTGTGTGGACTATATCAAAAAAACTTTGGTGTACCTTTTGTTTCATTGCGTTATTTTACTGTTTATGGTCCTAGGCAACGGCCAGATATGGCATTTAATAAGTTCTTTAAAGCTGTTTTAGAGGATGAGGCTATTCCTGTGTATGGTGATGGACAACAAACACGGGATTTTACATTTGTGAGTGATGCTGTTGCTGCTAATTTAGCTGCTGCTACTGTACCAGAAGCGGTGGGCGAGATTTTTAACATTGGTGGTGGTAGTAGGGTGGTTTTGGCTGAAGTGCTGGATACAATGTCCGAAATAGTTGGCAAGCCTATTAAACGTAACCATATTGAAAAAGCTATGGGAGATGCGCGTCACACAGCTGCAGATGTATCTAAGGCGCGAAAAATTCTGGGTTATGAGCCACGGATTTCTCTGAGGGAGGGTTTGCAGCAGGAATGGGAGTGGGTGAAGTCGTTGTATTTGTAGGGAGGAGATAAGAATTAGTCTCTCGCAAAGACGCAAAGATAAAAAGGAAGAAAGAATAGCTTTTGATGATGTAAGTCCCTAGCTTCTTTGAGAGGTTGGGGCTATCTTAAGTCTTAATTTTAATTTTTAATTAGTCTTATTCCCATTCTTGAAATTTGTTGCTGCTACTACGAAGTAGACCGTTTATTTGGGTGCGTCGGGTTTCACAGTTGGCTGCTATGTAAATTAAGATAATACCGACTAGTAAACCTACAATCCATTTTAAGAAGGAATAGCGGGGGCTAAATATTACTAACTGATAACTACTGCTGCTGAGAAAAGTGGCTGTACCAATATAGAGAAATGCGCGTATTCACAAAGCTAGTCCAGCAAAGATGGTGATGAGGCTAAGAATAGTGGGGATAAGAGGTAAATTTTGATGAAAAAGTAACCCCCAACTACAAATTAAATCACTGCCGATTGTTCGTACAATATGACGAATTTATTTTGATTGTGGTAGTTTTAGTTGTGGGTCTATCTGGGCAATATTATATAGTATTTATAGTCCGATATGTGTGATATACCATAAGGTATCTTTGAGGTTTAATTCTTGAAATCAGTTAAATAAGCCCCAATGAATTAAGATGATACTAATGTAGGTAAACTGTGGTTGTCTTTTGGTTGTGGCAAGAACGATATAATATCCGGCTGCAATTATTAAGGTGATGGGATAAATTTTTTGTTGGATTAATCCTAGAATGATTAATGCTAAGATGTATGCTGTTATTTGCCAAGGAGTTTTTAACCAACCTAAAGTATCCCAAGGTAAGATGTAAAGGAAGTAGGAAAATAAGCAAGTCATCGCACCATTCCAAGGAACTAATTTTTGTTGAGTAAAAAAGCGTCCTATTGATAAGTCTTGTAAATATAAACTTGTGATTCCTAATTCCATCGAACCCAGGTAAACCAAAATTTCATCTACACCTATCTTTCCAATACTTTGTGCAGGTTCATGAATATTGTTTCGTCTTCCTTGGCATATTGCATAGCGGGTTAAAAATATTCCTGTTCCTATTCCTACATAAAGCATAAAGGTTATTTTGAATAGGAATTGTAATGGCAAATAAAAATAAACTGCTACTCCCAATCCAGTATAAGTGGGCAATATTTTGTAGTTCTTCTGGTGTAAGTCGCAAATAGCTAATTAACCAAGGGTGAAGGATGCGGGAAACATACATGATGCTAGTAACTAAAGCGGACATAGCGATTAGAATATCACCAATTGCACCTCCTTTTACTACAGAAAGTTGATAGAATAGGAGTTGATAAGCAGAAATGAATACACCAATTATACCAAAGTAAAGTAGGGCTTTACACTCTTCTTTTCTGCGTCCTATACTAATTGAAATTAAGGCTATACTCAAGGAAGAAAAACCTGTCCATTCGCAGAAGTTATTAATTCGTAAGATGTTGCTAAATACACCAGAGATGAGGGATATGATATTAAAGCTAGGGGGTAATATTTGATATCTCCTATGCCACCATTCTCCAAACAATTGAGTTTTTAACCCAAGGGCAATATTAGCAATAGTAATACTAATAATAGATGGTTGCCAAAATCTGAGAACTTCGGTGACTAATAATTCTAAACACCAGCCGATGCTATAAAATGCCCAATTAGATGGTTGTTGGCAACTACGATAGATAATTGGTGCTAGAGTTATTAGTGTGGCAGTTGGATAGCAAATACTGGGGCTTCTATCCCCTGCATAAATGAGGAAGGAGTCTATAGTGATGCTAAATAATTCTAGGATAGAGAGTGCGATCGCCCATTTGTCAGCGCCTAAGGCATAAATTTGAGTTTTGTTAAATAGTAATTTCCTCGCTACCCATGAACTGACAATGGCTAAGGCATATACTATTAACCAACCTGATAACCCTAGATCTGGGAAAATTTGCCATAATGAGGCAACTATTAAACTCAACCCTAAACCGATGGTAGTTCCCATAGTTGTTTGATTTCGTGAATAGCAAGTATTGACAAACATGACAGCAGTTCCTACTGCGAAACCAATTAGTCTATTTCCTGCTAATGGAAGGGTTAAAAGTTGGGCTTATAATACAGCTATCACAGTGACAAAAATTCTGGTACTGCGGCTAGTGTCACTGCTACGCTTTTCTAAAGCGGTGAGTGTTAAAGGTGTAATTAACCAAACAGTACGCGAATAATCGGCATTAGTGATATTAGCATACCAAAATGCTTCCGCTTTTATCCATAAGTAGGAAAAGACTGACAGTAGCTAAACCTAAATCAATATACCAGGCACTATTTTTCCAGATAGTTTCTGTCCAGCTAAATATCCATTCTCCTACTATCAAACCTAATAAAAATGTTGCCCAAATTTCATAACTGAGATTAGGAGACCACCAATTAATAGTATAACAAAGCGCTATTACTCCTGTAACGTGAGTCAGATATACATAAGATACTAGAATAAAAGCGTTGTTTGGTGATAGTAGCTAGGGTAATAGTAGAGAAGAGAAGATTCAGTAATCGCACTGTGGGACTAATTATCGCTAAAATTGTCAAGGATACCCCAAATAATACATTTAACTGCACGCCAAAGATCACCAAATTTGCTTTATTAGCACGATGTAAACTATTTGTTAGTACCACCATCAAAACTAAATAGGGAAATAAAGCCCGAGTCGATAATACAAAATTTTGATTTTGAGTATTAGTTAAATTAGTAGCGATATTAATAGTTAACTTCTGCAATTCACCAGGAAGTAACCCCCAACCTCACCAAATTGTTTGTAACCCAATTAGAAAAAACGCTAATAAGTCAATAATAAGTCAATTTGAAAAATATACTTTCCTAAACGGCGACTAAAAAGCCATAAATTCAAACCACTGACAGTTATTGCTTGCCAAAGTTCATCGATTACCGACTCTAACCAACCCAAGAACAATAAAATTCCCCCTAATTTTTCCCAAATATGAAGCAAGGGAAGGTGTATTTGTCGAGGTGCTTACTTTCCTCTATCCTTGGGGAGAGGAGTTGGGGGTGAAGTTTCTCTCTGCTAACAAAACTGCCAACCAACCACAAATACCAATAGCTAAACCCAACTGATTAACATTTACACCAGCCACAAAAATGGCCCTTGATATTATTCCTAATAACCCGTAAAAGAGCACAGGAAAATATATACCAGTGCCCCAAATATCATTGTGTGCATCTGAATCTTTTCTAGTTTGGCTTAGCTCTGTATAAAGAGTAATCAAACTTGTACCTACTATTGCCAAATAAACAGCAATTAAAGGAAAACCGGATATCTTCCAACCCCAATGCAAATAACTCAGACCCAAAATATTGAATAATGGTAAATTCCCACTGTGAAAATTACTAAGAATTGTCTGATTTCGAGAAAGTGAAACGGTTATCGTTGATAGTACTAGAGAACCAAAGGCTAAAATTACCCAGTTGATAGGATTGTTCCACAAACTAAAGGTATCCATCGCCCAGAAATTGACAGGCACTAATAACGAAGTCAAAATTAATAAAGTCTGTGCTGTCAATTTAAGGTTAGTTTGTTTTCCAGCCCAGAAAGTGAAACCGTAAAAACTCAAAGTATAGGCTAATAAAACTCCATATTGTCCAATGACAGTAAACCTTTTCCACGGACTTCCAGCCAATACACCAGAGGATAAAACTACTAAAAATACTCCCGACAATAACAACCAGGGTACACTTAATTCTTCACCCAATGATTGAAACATCGAAGTGAAGACATTTGGTTTAGCCGGTGCTTTTGGTTCTGGGGGTAAAGTAGTAATTAATGGTTTTGATCTATTTGCACTTGTCAATACACCTTGTGGAAGATTTTCAATTTGTGGTTGTAATACCATAGGACAATCAAGATATTCCCGACATATTTGCCTAACTTTGGTATCAGATATTAAACCTAAGCGCAGCTAAATATCCAGTCCCTCGAATAACTGAGGATGGTACAGTGCAAGCGCACAGAAAAGTGTAGTCTTTTATTAAAGAGACAAGGTATATTGTAGCCATTTACTGAAAGTGTCACTGGTGGAAATCAATCCATACCTGTTTTTTGCTCTTGATATAATTGTTTAAACAAACCTTGCTGTTTTTTATGATCTACTATGGGTGTAGGATAACCAACAGCACGACGTTCTAAAGGTGTAATATTACCACTTACTAAGTATTCTGTATCTACAGATTTTAATTCTCGAACCCATTGACGAATATATTCACCGTCAATATCGAATTTTTGCGCTTGGCTGGCTGGGTTAAATATCCTCAATGGTTTGGAATCCATCCCACTCGAAGCACTCCATTGCCAACCACCATTATTAGCAGATAAATCACCGTCAATGAGTTTCTGCATAAAATATTTTTCTCCCCATTGAGGATTAATAATTAAATCTTTGGTGAGAAAACTGGCTACAATCATTCTACATCTATTGTGCATCCAGCCGATTTCATTTAATTGCCGCATCGCTGCATCAACTATCGGATAACCAGTTTTCCCCTCACACCAAGCTTGAAAATGTGCTTGATTATTCTGCCAAGGGAACTTTTTGAAAATATCTCGATATGCACCATTAGCTAATGCCGGAAAATGATACATTGCATGTTGATAAAATTCCCGCCAAGCGAATTCTTGTTGCCATGTGCGAATACTCGCTGTTACTTCTTCACTATTACTAGTTTCTAATAATTCTTTTGTAGCTTGCCAGATTGTACGAATACCAATTACACCAAATTTCAAAGCTGCACTTAATTGGGATGTTCCATGTACGGTGGGAAAATTACGTTGTTCTTGATATTCATTAATGGCAGAAGTGGTAAAGGTTTCTAACCTGGCTTTTGCTACTGCTTCTCCTGGTTCAATGATTAATTCTCCATCCCAAATAAAGCCTAAATCTTGTGCAGACGGTAAGTTAATTGCACCAGATTGTTTTGCAATTTCTTGTTCTGCTGCTGTCAATCCTTCGGAATTTTTTAAAGTTGCAACTGGGTTTGCTTTTGGTTTACTACTCCAATTTTTCCAGAAGGGAGTATAAACTGTGTATGGGGTTTTAGAACCACTAAGAATTTCATCCGGTGAGTGTAGCAACTGATCCCAATTTTGATTAAGAGTCTGAATACCTTTTTCTCTAAGGACGCAAATTACATCATTATCCCGTATTTGTGCGTAAGGTTCTACATCCCAATTCCAAAATACTGCTTTAACTTTCAATGCTTCCGCTAAGGCGGGAATGACTGCGATAGGGTTATCATATAAAATTACTAACTGGCTACCTGCTTGAGTGTATTGTTTTTCTAATGACTGTAAACAGCCCATCATATACTTTATTCTTGCAGGTGCAACATCATCACTGTTTAAAATACAAGGGTCAAGACAAAATACACCTACTATCTTTGAACTTTGTTCTCTAGCCGCTATTAGTCCTGTATTATCAGAAATACGTAAATCCCGGCGATGCCAAAACAAAATTAAATGAGACATTTCGATATGATATAGTTTTCTTGTACTATTTTACCCTAATAGAATTATTCACAGTTATCAATTCAGGACTTATGCAACTGGCATATTAGTATGGTGGGTCAGACCTATAAATCAGTTAATATCAACGAATTTTCGGCATCTGACACACCCTACAAGAGACTTGATTGTGACACTTGCGTAAGTCCTACGAAAAAATCGGTGTAAAGCAGAACTGGCGTAAATACCTAAGAATATTTAGTATGTGTTAAAACACCTCTTTGTCAGTCGAAGATAGTGGCTTTTTGGTAGAAATTTAAGTAAACTGTTCTTAATAAAGAATTTAGTATTTTGTCATGGCGATTTTATTACTTGACAACGGCATAACCGAGAGTAATTTCAGTGAGATAGTTCATGAACTAAAATCCCTAAATATCAAGCTGAGAAATTATGAACTAGGAACATCACTGCTTTCCTCTGAATTGCTAGAACAGGAAACTGTTACGGAATCAGAGAAACTTTACATTATCGAACTTCATAACAGTCTGTTTGAATTCCTGCAAAAAGAAACCGATTATCATTGGAGTGATTTACTCAATATACATCCTGGCTCCACAAATTTAGAAACTTGGATAGTAACTTACGGACGTTACCATACGCACAATGCAGCTGAAGTGATTTATTTGTTAGCAGGAGAGATGATTTATGGTTTCGTTAAGCCTGATGGTAGCCAAGTCCAGTTATTACTTCAGCATCAAGACTATTTGTACATTCCCATCGGTGTAGAACATTGGTGTAGTCCTTCAGCATCCTTACATTTTAAGGTGATCCGTTATTTCACGACTGTTGAAGGTTGGATGCCAAATTATACGGGTACTCATCAGCAATTCAAAATTTAGCGACTCAAAAGCTAAGAGAGTGCATCTACTTAATATAATATCGAACGAGTACAATAATATTGTATGACTTATCCACTAATAAAGTAGCAAAATAGTGTAGTGATGAAAATGTCATCTACTTAGCAGGTATGGGAGAATTAGAGAAATAACCAAACCTGCTACAGCACAATAGAATCTGGAACATTACACTCTGTTTTTGCTATCATAACTAAAGCATGGGGGATGTTGTAGATTGGCAGAGATATTGGAAAACGTTTCACATGACAGTGTGAATAGATTATTTCTCAGAGAGAGATAGGAAGCGAAAGATTTACTCGATACAGTAAAGGAAATCATAAATATACTAGGAGCTATCCCCTGAATACTTCGGGGGAAGAACTTATTCAGGTACCCATAAGCAATCAAAAGGATTGAAAGCAGATTTTTCGTCAAGAATAGTCGCCAAATAGGGAATATTACCAACCTTAGAAATGCAGTCACGAATATATTTAAAGAAGCTAATTCCCAACTTACGAGTAGTAGTAACAAGAGACATAAAAGTATCCCAAGTCTGAGTCCCTTCGAGAGTCTGAGTGGCATCACTAATATTACCTCGCTGCACCATAGTTCTAGCACCTAACTCAGCCGGGTTATTGTGCAAAGGTAATTCAGGATGCTCTAAAACATAAAGCAACTCAGAAATTTTGACCAGAGTTAATGGTTTTCGCTCATCCAATTGTTGATAACCACCACTGTCAGTGTGGAACAACTTCCAAAACTTATACCGGAGTTTATCTGCCGTTTGCTGATTGGGAGAATCTTGATCAGGGAGTAAGTCTCGGTAGTAATTGCAGAAATCATCCAGGAATTTATCTAAAACCTTTTGGTGACAAGCAATAAACGCACTTAACTTCTTATAATTTCTTCCTTCATCTACCCAACACCAAACGATATTATCAGTCAGTAACTTCAATTGAGGAGCATCATTACAGACCAGAGTTTACACCACTGGCCAATCAGTTTGTTGATGATAAAAAGCAATAGCTACTGCTTCCATAATCCGAGTCCGTTGTTGTGAACCCAGTTTAGGCAGGTGTGTATCCAGTAGGGTATAAAACTCTGCCTCACTCAACACAGTTTCTTAAGGTAATACTTGGAGAGCATTTTTCCATTTAGTTGGTAGTTGAAAATGCTCGAGCAAGTCAATATTCTCTAGGAACTCTAACAACTTGCCTTGGGTCATGTTGCCCCCATACTACAAGCTGATAATCAAGGTTTTTATTCCTAGACCGAATTCTCCCTCATAACCCCAAGGAGGTTCTGCCAAATAGGTTTTTCCTTCTCATAGTGAGTAGTATTTCTCTTTCCGGAATAGTACGTTATCGGTTGCCAGGATGATGTCTTGGATGATTACTTCTTCATACCCTTTGAACTGCGCCTCTGCTGGCAGTAATTCTTGGGGATATTCTAGTATTTCTTCTCTGTCTATTTTAGTCCCAGCCTTCTTACTGCCTTTGTTGTCCTTTTTTGGCGTTTGTCGCTCTTTCTCCCATGAGTGATTGCTTGTGAAGCCTTTTTGATTCTTGGCTTTTATCTCTGGCTGACCGTTTTCTCCCTTCAATCGGTTGTTTTCATCTCTTAACCCTTGATTTTCTGCCCGTAATTCTTTTACTTCTGATTGTTACTGCTCTCTTAGATTCAGTCATATCTCTACTTTCTGACCCATGGATTCCTCTGCAATTCCTTTTCCCTCAATGCTTTGGAGCAACTCTGTTTGTGATAAGTCTTTTGCTAAAATTTTTTGCCTAATGTCTCATATTTTATAATGCCTTGTGTCCCACTCTCAATTTTTTCTTTTTTTCTCTTACCCCTACTTATTCCACCGATACGGTAGGACTTACGCACAATTCATGCAAGAACGAACCACGAAGGGGAGCAAGGCGATTTTGTGAGGTGGGGTAAAGAGTGTGCTTTCAGCTACACCAACCACAGCCATCACTAAAAATTATTTACGGTACAATTAAAATATAGATACAAGTTATCAATTTAAGAATGCAAGGAAACAGTAAATTTTGGTTAGAAGAAAATGGGGAAATTATGTTACGTCTTCCTTGTCAATGGATAGCTGGAAGTTGGCATCATTTCTGTAATTCCATTTTCACCTCTTTTATCCATCTTCAAAGTCTCTAATATTTTATACCTACAACTCCCATTTAACAGAATTATCTGTGCTAATAAATACCTGCTGATTTGATTACTGGCCTAAGCAGCTTATTCCCACCACCCACGAATTCTTGAATATAGGTCTTTCTAGGATATTCCGAGAAGATACTTTCTCTTGCAATTTGATTTGTTTGATATCATTTATTTTACCTTAATTCCAGAAAAATATTTTAGCGATGCCTGTGGTTGGTGTAGCTGAAAGCACACTCTTTACCCCACCTCACAAAATCGCCTTGCTCCCCCACGAAGACACTTTCACATAGTGTCGCGAAGGGATAGGACAGCAAGAAGAGAGACTTTTAGAGATATTTTGCGTAAGTCCTGAAGAGTATATTACATTGGTAACTTGTAAAGAACCTTTACATTGATACCTATAAAATTTTTTCACTCATGAGTCAAATAATCTGGATTGCACGACACGCCAATCGCCTTGATTTCGTAAACCCTGATTGGTTTATGACTGCGGAAAAACCCTATGATCCTCCCTTATCGGATGATGGTATGGTGCAGGCCAAACAATTGGCAAAACGGCTAAAAGGTGAAAAAATATCCCAAATCTTTGCTTCTCCATTTTTGAGAACAGTGCAAACTGCTAACGCGGTAGCAGAAGTTTTGGACCTACCGATTAAATTGGAAACAGGCTTAAGCGAGTGGCTGAATCCAGAGTGGATGTCAGAAGAACCGGAAAAACTGTCAATGATAGCTTTAGCAGCATTATTTCCCAGAATTGATAATGGCTACACATCGCATATTGCGGCACAATATCCCGAAACTCATGAAAAGGTGCGACAACGTTCTGGACAAACTGCTAGATGTTTAGCGGCTGAGTGCTGGCCGGATGATATTCTTTTAGTGGCACATGGGGCTTCGGTACTGGGTGCGGCAATGGGTTTAGTAGGGGATATTGCCAAAACAGAAGTTAAAGCTACTTTATGTTCTTTGGTTAAAGTGGTGCGTCAAGAATCAGAATGGTTGCTAGAACTAAAGGGAGATATTTCCCATTTGACGACAATAGAGGAAGTGGTGCGATTTGTTTAAGTCTCTAATTTAGAGATTTTAAATTACAACAGTTTTCGTTTATTTAAACCACATTTTTATTTTAAGGCTTTCTTGCTGTCTGCCTTTGCATCTTGATGTGACATAAAAATAATGTGGTTCATTTACTTGAAAATAGCTATGTAATTCCATAGTAAGTAAGTACAAGTAACCAAATAGCTGATAAATTTTATGACATTGGTACTAGCAGGAGATATTGGTGGGACAAAAACTATTTTGCGAGCGCTTGAATCTTCTGAATCTTCAGGATTAAAAACTTTGTATGAGGAGAGTTACTGCAGCGGAGACTTTCCCGATTTGGTGTTGATGGTGCAGAAGTTTTTGGCCGCAGCAAATTCTTCGACACCAGAAAAAGCTTGTTTTGCGATCGCAGGCCCGGTGGTAAACAATACTGCTAAACTGACTAATTTAGCCTGGTTTTTAGATACGCACAGGTTAGCCCAAGAACTGGGTATTGTTTCTATTTCCCTGATTAATGACTTTGCGGCTGTTGGTTATGGTATTTTTGGTTTAACTAAACAAGATTTACTGACTTTGCAAGTTGGTAAACATAAACCAGAAGCACCTATAGGGGTTATTGGTGCAGGAACTGGCTTAGGACAAGGTTTTTTAATCAAACAAGGTAATCAATATCAAGTTTTTCCCTCAGAAGGTGGACACGCGGATTTTGCACCCCGGAATGAGTTAGAATTTCAACTTTTAAAATACCTGTTGGATAAACATGATATTGAACGGGTTTCTGCGGAAAGAGTTATTTCCGGCTTGGGTATTACTTCGATTTATCAATTTTTGCGAGATAGAAAAATCGCTAGCGAATCACCAGAAATTGCTCAAGTTGTCAGAAATTTGGAACAAGAAGCGGGACAAGCAGAAAAAACTGTAGATGCAGCTGCAGCTATTGGTAGTGCAGCTTTAGCGAAAAGTGATTGCCTTTCTGAACAAACCATACAACTCTTCATTGAAGCTTACGGTGCAGAAGCTGGTAATCTGGCTTTGAAATTACTACCCCATGGTGGATTATACATTGCTGGTGGTATCGCTCCAAAAATTCTGCCTTTGATGCAAGATGGCAGTTTCATGTTAAATTTCACACACAAAGGGAGAATGCGTTCTATTCTCGAAGAAATTCCAGTCCATATAATTCTTAACCAACAAGTGGGATTAATTGGTGCCGCTTTGTGTGCGTCTAGGCTATAAATAGCACCAACCGTGAAAAGCACATCTGCGAAGGCTACAAATATGACGAGCAAATTTTTCTTACCATTCATTGCTGCTACTATTGTATACAGTGGAGTTGTTTCGGCTGAGGTCTGTAAATCTAAACCTGCGGCTTCCAGCAGCAAATCAACTGTCACCCAACAAAAATCAACTGTTCCTCAAGTGGTGCAGCCACAATGGAAAGTATTCACGCCCCCAGATAAGGGTTTTCAGATTTTGATGCCAGGAAGGCCGAAAACCAAAACTCAAATGCAAAAAACTTATATGGGAGAAATAGAATTACAAATATTTGTAGCCCAACCACCGGAACAGGAAGTTGCATATTTGGTGACTTACAATGAATTTCCTTATAGCTATGCTCAAATGACTAAACCGCAAACTATTTTGAGTCAGGCTCAATCTAATACCTTAAAAGCTACACAAAGCAATTTAATTAGTGAACGGAGTATTCGCAGTTGGAATGGTCATCCAGGTAAAGAAATTCAGTATATAGATTCAGCTGGTAAGGTAACTACAAATAGGATATTTGTTGCTGAGGGGCGTTTATATCAAGTAATGGGAATAGTTTCTAAAAAACAGCGTTCAAATTTAAGTAGAACTATTACAGGATATTTGAATTCCTTTCAGTTGGTTGTGAGAAGATAAAAAGAATTCAAAATTGGTTAGTTATATCCTACCTTCAGCACCCTAACTGTACCCTAACTGTCACAGATATTAGTACATGAAAACTAAAACTCCTGCAAGGAAGAAAAGGCTCAATGAGAATAGTATCATTAAAATGGCAATAGAGTGAGAGAATAAAGTTTTGTAAAGAAGATAAAAGAAAAGAAAATTTAATGATTTAAAAATTAAATTAGAACAGAAGAATAAATGATTTAATCACAACAGGAGTTGTGGATAATTCTGTTGTGAAATCAAAGCTTCAAAAAATGGAGATTCAAAACCTAGACCATTTAGGCATCGTAGCAGGAATAATAGACGCCATAGGAGTAGTAGAAATAATCCTTGAAATTGGAGAGAAACTAAGTCCGGGTCATGTAGTAAAACCCATGATAATCAACGGGTTAGGATTTGTATGAAAACCCTTATATATGTTTCCCCAAGATTTTGAAACAATCCCCTGTGACCATCTAATAGGACCAGGAGTAACACCAGAATATGTCAAGGACGATAAACTGGGGAGAGTCATGGATAAACTATTTATAAAAGGATTGGATAGAATATTCTTTATTGTCGCCTTAAAAGCAGCCCAAAAATTTGGAGTATCCCTATGAGCAGGGCATCTAGACTCATCATAAATGCACATACATGGGCAATATAATACCAGCTTACCAGAAGTAATATTTGAGAGTCAAAAAGTAGGAAATAATCAAGAAATAGAAGAATTAGCAGTAAAATCACCAAAAGAAATAACCATCACCTACGGTTATTCTGGTGACCATAGACCGGAGTTAAAACAGTTCATCATAGAAATGATATGTTCAGGAGATGGAGACATATCAATATATATTTTTAATACTAGCATCGGGAAACCAAGCAGATTCATCATGCTTTGCTAAAATAGCAGTAGAGTACCAACAACAATTAAAAGTTAACAGTCTCATAGTAGCAGACTGGGCCTTATATACAGAATCGAATCTGAAAATGATGTCAGATTTAAGCTGGTTATGTCCAGTGCCATTAAGCGTAGAATCAGCACAATCATTAATATCAACATTACCAGAACCAGAATTTATTGATAGTAACTTACCCGGATATAAACTAGCTTCAAAAACAGTAAATTATCCAGGAATAGAACAAAGATGGTTAGTAGTGCAAAGTCAAGAAAGAAGAGAATCAGACCTGGGTAAACTCTCACAAAGAATTACCAAGGCACAATCAAAAGCTGTGCAAGATTTGAAAAAGTTATCACCAGAAAAATTTGCTTGTGAAGGTGATGCTATCAAGGGGTTATCTAAACTATTCAAACAATTCAAATATCACCGAATTAACCAGAGTAAAGTTACTCAAATCAAATCTAAGAAAAAAGATAGTTCAGGAGAGATATCCTATGAAATATCAGCTACAGTTAAAGTCTCCCAGAATGAAATTAAAATTAATACAGAATCTCTGAGGGCAGGGCATTTATTTTCTGCAGACAGTATTTTCCTAAAAAGTCCAGAGAAAATAGAGTCCCTGGGAATGATTATGGGTTTATGTCTGCTGGTTTATACTTTAGGGCAACGACAAATTAGAACCCCTTTGAGAGAGTCTAAATCAACAGTAAAAAATCAATTGGGCAAACCAACTGACCGCCCCACTTTACGCTGTATTTTTCCATGCTTTTAGTCTATTCATCTAGTTACACTTAACCAGGAAAAACACATCTGTTACTGGACTAAAGAGAGAGATTTTATTGTGAATCTTTGACCAGATCATTGTTTTCCCTACTATAAATTGCTTACCTAATCTTTCTCTCTATTAATTTAGTTTCTATCAGAAGATAACCTAATATCTTTGATTTATAGCTCTATTTTACTATGCCCATAATTTCTTTTTTTACTTCAATCTATGAGTATAAGTTATGATTTATCTCTTGAATATCTTCATTTATCTGTTGACTCCTCTGGGTGGTGTTCTTTCTTATTACTCCTTATTGGGAATAGCTTTTGATACTATTTTTGGTGCTTTACTCTTTCTCCAATACCTTTTTTCACTACATATGTTTGTTTTCATGCTCCCTTGGATTTTTTCTCTCCGTAATTTCTCTCTCTGGTAGTTTAGGGTGCGGAATGTGACTTAGATTCCCCTCAGATTAGAAATCCGCGGCTATACAAGCAAAGCCCGCCTGTGCGGGCCATATTTATCCACTAGATGATAGTAATTGTTGAGTATTATGAACTTGATGGATTAATTGAGGTACTAACCACTCTTATATTGTGCGACTTAAAGTTACAATTGCACCCGAATTTACCAACCCACTGGACAAGATCGTTAAAGGTACTTCTTTCTCTATCTTCCTGGGTAATTTGAACACTGCCTATGACTATTTTTCCTACAGCAATTCCCGGTTGAGTGAGATACAAGGAACCCACCCCCGCAAGCAGGGAGGGGACTATATATAGTATCTGCCATAGATGTAGGAATTATCTAGTTGAAGGAGAATTTACACTTTTTGGTTTTGCCTTTTCTTGTTGATAAAAACGGACAACTTTCTGCACATAATCACCAGTAAAACCTTTATCACAACCTGTATAAAGTCCTGTCATCCACCAACAAGCCGCACCACGGACAGCAGCAATTTCATTATTATTTGTAGCCTTTAACTGGTTAGTTAACTCGCGGTTGACGATACAAGAGATAATTTGACGTGCTGTTTTGGGATCGGTTTCAAACTGAGTTGGTGTGAGTTCTTTTTTCAGGCAATTTTTTGACCAAACCTTCAAAGTTTCTGGTTTAACTTGCCATGCGCTGTAATATCCGCTGTTTGGCTTTTTTGTTTGGGGTGCAGCTAGTCGCAAAGCTTCTACCATTGCTGCAATTTGGCTATAAGAAACAGGTGGTTTGATTTCAGCCAATAATGGGGATAGTCCTACACTGATAATAACTCCGGTAAGTAGCAGTTGCATTGGTTTGTTAATCATGATGTTGCAATTATTTTGGAAGTTTTAACAAATCTTCTATATTATTAGCTTGATTTGGTAATGCGGCTGTTAAGACTTCGCTACCTGATTCTGTAACTAGAACATCATCTTCAATGCGAATTCCACGCACATCTGCAAATTGTTCTAAGCGTTCCCAATTGATTAAATATTCATATTGATCACGAATTTTTGGATCATTTAAAATTCCGGGAACTTGATAAAATCCAGGTTCAATAGTTACTAACATTCCTGCACGCAGAGGACGATTCAAACGCAGGTAACTTAACCCAAATCGATCACTTCTTTTTCTTCCCTCTTCATACCCAGCTAAATCCCCCAAATCCTCCATATCATGGACATCTAAACCTAATAAGTGCCCAATTCCGTGGGGGAAAAATAATGCATGAAGATCCATTTTTACCAAATCTTCTGGCTTACCTTGTAAAATTCCCAAATCCACCAAACCTTCCGTAATCACAGTTGCAGCTATAAGATGAATTTCCCCATATTCCACACCAGGAGCTATTTTTTCAAAACAAGCATCATGGGCAGCTAATACAATATCATAAATATCTCTTTGGGTAGATGAAAACTTACCAGATACAGGCCACGTCCGGGTAATATCAGCAGCCCAACCTGTTTCAGTTTCTGCACCCACATCGGCTAAAAGTAAATCTCCGGGTTCTAACGAGTGATAATAGTGGTTATTGTGTAAGAATTCACCATGCACTGTCACAATGCTGGCGTAAGCAGTTGTCATATTATAACCTATAATCACTGCTTCCATTGCCGCCCGAACTTCTGCTTCTAGTTTTGCTGTAGATGTAACAACCATTCCCGCTTTGTGTGCTTCCACACTCACCGCCACAGCTTTACGCAATTCTACTAATGCCGCTGCATCGTGGGTGAGACGCAAGGAAACAATAGCTTTAGCTAATTCTAAATCAATTCCTTGGGGTGGTTGTTGGGGTAAAAGCCATCTATGTAATAATAGTGATTGCTCTGTCGAAGTTGCCGCATCTTGAACAGGAATAGTGGCAGCATTCTCCAAATAATCTTCTAATTCTGCGATCGGTCTAGCATCATCTGCACCTATATTTGCGGCTATTTCCTCTCGGGTTGGTGTTTCTCCGTGCCACAGGGTGCTACTGGGGTTAGGGTCATCTATAAATAGTTGTAGCTTCCCACTTTCTAGGCGAATGGCAGCATTTTGGAGAGGAATTCCTCCAAAATAGAGGAAATGACTACTAGGGCGAAAGGGGAAGACATTAGCTGGAAAGTTGCGGGAACTGCTACCACCAGACCAGAGAATTGCTGGAAAATCTATCAGTTCTGCCAGTCTTTGACGACGATGGTGGAGGGTTTCTAGAAAGATGCTGGAGGTGTGCATAAATTCTGTAGGAGTTTCAATAAGAAGGCTGTAGGGAAAAATTTGTGGGGACTTGGTTTTAACCCACTACTATCTTATTGATATACAAGCAAAATACAGAAACAATCAACAACCGTCATCCTGTGAATCATAAAAATCTATGTCTCAACTACAACGTATCACTATTAATCCGTCCCAACTCCAAGAAAGCCAACTTTTATTAACACCCCAACAACAACATTATTTATTGCGGGTTTTGCGATCGCGAGATGGAGATAAATTTATTGCTATGGATGGAATCAGTAAGTGGTGGTTGGCACAATTAATAGGGGAACAAGGACAGATTTTAGAACCGCTGGAAGTCACAACAGAGTTACCTGTATCCATAACTTTGATGGTGGCTTTACCAAAGGGAAATGGATGTGATGATATTGTCCGGTGTTCTACGGAGTTAGGCGTAACTTGTATTCTTCCTATTTTGAGTGATCGCACTTTATTAAAACCTAGTCCACAAAAACTAGAACGTTGGCGGCGGATAGCTTTAGAAGCTGCTGAACAATCAGAACGGGCGTTTGTCCCAACGATATTAGAACCGGTAGCCTTTAGGACAGCTATTAATGAATGCGCATCTATTCACCGTTATATTTGTGAAGCGCGTGGTAACTATCCACATTTGACAACAGTGTCTAATAAATTCTCTAGTGAAATTATAATTGCGATCGGGCCAGAAGGAGGATGGACAGATCAAGAACTGGAAATAGCACTAGAATCAGGATTTCAACCTATTTCGCTTGGTCGTCGGATTTTGCGAGCAGTCACAGCCCCTATAGTAGCATTATCCTTGATTGCGGCTGCCTGTGAAGTATAAATGATATATCTCATGCAAAAGTATAACGCTTTTCTTCCACCTTGGAGCGAGCATTCCATCAGGTTCATTATTAAAGTCTGCTAGAAGAGGTTATCGCCGCCTTTGAATCCAAGGACTACCAAACCACAGCCAAATTACTCAAACCGTTACTCAAAGAATCACTAGAAGATCCTTGGGTGCAATTTTATTTTGCAGGATTACATAAAATCTCTGGAAAGCGACAGGAAGGAGAAAAAGTTTATCGTCAACTACTACAGATAAAAACTCATCAGAAGATATTTTGACAAGCACACCAAGGTTTACAACATCTTGAAAAGATTCAGCAAGAAGAAAGACAAAAAGCTATTGCTAAGGTGATCACACAACCAAGTAATAACGAAGCGGGAATATTAGTTTTAGAACCCATCCCTAACGAATAGAAAACTCTAGCTGTGCCCAAATTTGCCCAAATAATCCAAATAGATCCGTACACGGCTAGACTGATGTTACTAAGTAGCTATTGGAAAGTATACCGCAGGGAGAAAATAGGTGAACTGCAATTTTATGGGGCGCAGTTACAACAGGCAGTTATTCCTTATTTTTGATTTAAAATGGCACAAATTAAACAAATGCAAGTATATCAACTTAAATATTGCTCTGAATCACCGTCAAAACCCACAGCTATTTGTCAAAATAGCGAAAATCAACCTGGTTCTATCAATTTGGACTGGTTAGAAGTAACAGCTAGAGTGGTAGAACTGTTGGCCATTTTTAAACAAGTAGTAGATATTAACGTCAGTGGTAAACTAGAATGAAAAACCCAAACTCCAGACTATGCCCAATTCTGTGATTTACACTTACCTGCAAGAAATAGTATTTTGCAAATTTATGACAACGGTTATGAATTTCAACAGGGTTTAGAAATCACTCCCCAAGGCAACCAAAATAAAAATAAAATTAGAAAAAACTGGAATAGTTTGATAAAATGGGTTCAATAGCATTTATGTCAAATCAAAACCTGGTAAAAGTTCCAGCCCTTTGGTGAAACCGTTTTAGATCAAATAGAAGTGCTAAATCAAATTCCCTCTCATCTTCAAGTATTTAGGAGAGAAAAGACCAATTGGGATTCAGCATTTGATTTATACAGTGGAATTGTATTTGTTAAAGATGTGGCAAATAAATTCTAGTATCACAGAAAGGAATTAAGAATTAAAAATTAACAATTAGAGATGAATACCGCATAAGCTGTCCATAGATTTGGAGTTGGTGGTTTATTTCGTCAGTGTAATGGTCAGGGAAATTTTAGGTTTTAGATATTGGATTTTGGATTACATAATTCAATAAATTCTAAGACTTACGCAATTATTACACAGAATATCTCTTATAGACTGCTTCAGATGTCGAAAATCTGTCACTATTAAGCAAATTTATATGTCTGATGCATCCTAGGAATATTCCATTCGTGTAAGTCTTGACATTTAAAAATGCCAAATCCAAAAAGATTTCCAGCCACCTACTTTGAGGTGATACATAAATCTAAAATCATCAATCTAAAATCTAAAATTTACTCATCAATAAGCATTTGACAAACTTAACCAGGAACTTTCACTTGACGCGCCATATCCATATAAGTGTTCATGTTCGCACCGGGACGACGACGATCGTTAGAAGATGAAGGAATCAAATACTTAGGTGCAAAGGTAGTTTCAGTTGGTGCTACTGGTTTAGCAGGTTCTGCTTTGATTGCTTTAGCGGGTTCTGCTTTTACTGATGCCTTAGCTACTTTAGCAGGTTCTGCTTTCGCTGCTGGGGCTACTGCTGGTTTAGCTGCTACTGGTTTGGTTTCAGCAACTTCTTCCTTTAGTTCCAAGTAGTAGCCATCTTTATTGCCAAATAGCCCAGTAATGAAACCTAAAATCCCACCGATTAAATTTTCGATAAACCTGAACATTAAGATTTCTCCTGTCTTTAATATCTTACAATATCACCGCATTGATTAATTATGGCAACATAATGTAAGTTTATGTTCCCATAATTGTTTCGGGTAATAATTTTTTTAGGCATTTTTACTCAATCAGCTTGTAATCATACCTATAACGCAATTGTTATAACTTGACTAGAACTATTGGCAACCTATAGACACTGCGGACTAATTATTAAATCTTACTGTAACTATGAGCAAGATTCTGAGAAGTTCCTTAATAAAAATTAACATCAACTAATTAGCTGCATAAACTGTCATAATCTCATTGTCAGTAAGTAAGGTACTTAGTTATATTTCGTACTTAATTAATTAAGAATAGTCGGAATGAATAGTGAGAATAAACAACGCAATCCCGTCTTGTTAGTGCATGGTATTCATGACACCGGGGCTATTTTCAACAGAATGGCGTTTTACCTCAGACAGCGGGGTTGGTCTGCGCATACTTTGGATTTATTACCTAATAATGGCCCTGTAGTTCTAGATTAGTTGGCACAGTACGTTGCTGATTATGTGGCTGCTACCTTTAAACCACAACAACCATTAGATTTAGTAGGTTTTAGTATGGGGTAATTGTCAGCCGTTATTACATTCAAAGACTGGGGGGAATTAATCAAATTAAGAGGTTTATCACAATTTAATCACCTCATTATGGAATAATAATTGCTTTTGGTTTTCCGCTTCCTGGTTGTGTATAAAGGCGTCCTAATGGTGCATTTTTGAATGATTTAAATTCTGATATAGATATGTTAAAACATTTAAACCTTACATCTATTTGGACACCTTATAATTTGATAATTTTACCGCCAAATAGCTCACAAATGCCTACCTATAGGTAAGGAAGTTACTTTACCAGTTGCACTTCACCCTTAGCCGGGATTTCTCACAAGCAGTAAGAAATAAATTCACATGACCTGATGTGAGACTAAATTTTGATACATCATCAATCAAAACTGAATCGCAGAGATAAATTAAATATAAAATCGCATTTATAAAGCTAAAATAGTCACTATCTTTTTATTGGTAGTAAAATCAAAATGCTCTGTTCATAAAATTAAGCATGACAAAACAAGACTTGAATCAACCCAAGGGCGAAGTATGATTAATTAGAAATAAGTAAAAGGCAATTTAACTTCAAATTAAGCAGTATTAGTCAGCATTATTAAGCGTTTATGAGCAGTAGCAAAGATATGTCTGTATGGGCAAGAACTAGTAATCGCAATTAAAATGGGACGTGTACTTACAGTAATTAAAGCTCCTAACTGTAATAATTTGGTACGAATAGTCCCAACAGTAGCATTTTGTAATTCGGTTTTAGCTAAACATTTTTGACCCAAGGCATTGAGCAAAACCTAAGCTATAGAAGAGAACCATAAACCTAATTGATTTACCGTAAATGTATCGTTGCTTGTTCTATCACTAAAAAGTTCTAATTGTTGTTCTTGAAAATGATTTTCCATCTCACCTCGCTGACAATATTTTTGTCTATATATTTGACTAGGAGGTACTTTATTAGTAGAGACTGAAGTTACAACAAAACGAACATTAGTCCCTTTTACTCCATATTCAACTTTAAAAACAACACGACGACTACGGCTCCAAGATTCACGAGCTTTATAGTCTAAAGATTTATAGCAAATTGAGTTATTAATCAAGTCACCAGCAAATTCTGCAAGTTCTTCATCTGGTTTAAACATAGTTTCTAAGAATGAGACTACTGTTGATAGTTTTTGCTCAAACTCAAGGGATGCTCTACTTTGAGTCGTTCTAGTCATCCCAATTAAACGACTATTTTGCGCCAATCCAAAAACATAATCCACACCCATTTGGGATTCACACCATGTCATGATATCGTCTCTAGAATAAGCACTATCTCCACCTACTAAAATCTCAACATTCTTCTATTGTTGACCTATTTGTTTAATCACTCTTTGTAGTTCTGATAATGCCCCAAATGCTGGGTCTACGTTTGAAGGGCGAAGTTTGGCTGCTAATAGATGTTTTCCACAGAAAATATAAAGTGGAGCATAGCAGTATCCCCCATCATAAGTATTGAAGAAAACCTGCTCCTGATAGCCGTGTACTAAGTCATCAGTTACATCTAAATCCAAAACAATTTATCTTGGTTCTTTGGCGTAAGATTCTAGAAATATTTTGACAAATAAGCTTTCAATTGCTGATGAAGAATCCCCGATTTTATGGTACCCGCTGTCTGCTCCTTGTTCCACATCTTCAGGACAATGTTCCAGGTTCATTCTCTACTCCAATGCTTTTTCCTAATGCTATAGCAAACATCTGGTCATGACGTAATTCTTCGTGGTCATTCAAGTCTTCATACCCCATGACCAGCCCGTATATTCTTTGTTTAATTAAGCTCTCTATTGAATGGTCAATCCGATTTGGCTTTCGCTAATCTTGGAAACATTGTGCAAACTGTGATGTGATTTGTAATTTTCTATCTATTGTAGGATCATTTATCTAAGTCAGGACAGGAAATGGTAATAAACTGGGAACAGTCGAAATTTCTGTGTTGATTGTTCCCACAAGTGGATAATATGAAACTCATGGTAAACAGTTTTCGGCTGACTGACTAATTTTAAGTTTGATCGCAACTCATTCTTTCTGTACCCCTGATAATCTAGCTAGATAGTAATTAAGTTTGTTTCCTAATCCTAATTTTTCCAAGATTGCTCTTGAACGATTGAGCATTTCTTGCGTTGATATGTTCGATTGCAATTCTAAACCCATTCTTACATTTCGAATTGCTGTTCAACTTCCATGTAAATTATAAGATCAAAAAATATAAGCATAGCTGCGTCGCGCTTGGAGTAGTTGTTGAGTACTAACATTAAAGAGTTCATTATCTAATAATAGTAAACTCTCATATTGATCAGAACGTAGTCCACCTGCTAAGGTTAATAAAGTGATTTTACCATAACCATATGAACCAGTAATGATGACTACTTCACCTCACCATTACCTCACCATTAGTTGAGGTTGATATTAAATAAAACTTGTTTGTGGAGTTGTACTTTTTCAGGAAAATGGTCGATAGTTTGAATGGAAATTACTGGTTTTGTCACATCAATAGTTTGCATAATCAATTGTTAATTTGACATTGATATAACTTGTGTTGACGTAAGGAAACCCAAGTTATATCAGAATTTGTTTTGGGTTGTGCTGTTGCTTAACTACAATTTAACCTTCCCTATTTAAAACATATCCTCAGGGTCTTAAAGCGAGATTTATACTTAGTGCTAATCTTCTGGTACAGATCTGTGAAAAGTTTTCATCGCTAGAAATTAACGTAACCTCTGTAGTGAATGATGCTCCTAATTGAAATTATATACTAATATAAATTGTCCATTTAAGTAGAGAGACACAAATAAACATAACTCTGTAACGAAATGTAAATTACTTAAAACTCTTGGGATTGCTTGATTCCCCTTTGCTACATTCGCCATGACATAGTTATGAATTTTTCCGCTCACCTACTTATCTATTGCTGTGCTGGCAGTTTTACCACCATCTATCTGGTTGAAAACTTGATCATCATCTCCTCTTGAACCAAAATCCAAAAGAAAATTATCAGGTAATTGAATCTTATCTAATTGAGTATTAACGTCTGGTATATGTAATGCAGGTTGTTCAGGATTAAAGGCGATGACTTGGAATATGGTTTTGCGTTTTGTTTGGGGATTTTTCTAAGTTGCTAAACCGATATACATGGCTTCGGCTGACTTTACACCGAGGGCAACACAATTTTATGAGGTGGGACAAAAAGTGTGCGATCACTAAACCTAAAACAGGCAGAGATAACAATCATTTACCGTACGATTCAAATATTATATAGAAATCATATTTCATTTTTGAAAAAGACTAAGGGATAATACTGAGGAAATGTCTTGTCTAATAGCTAACAATGACCAACCAGGAGCTACAATCTAAAATTGCAGAACTACAAGAATTTATAGATGAGCGTCCAGATGGAATGGAAGTAAGAAAAGCATTGGCAGTGAAGCTGGTTTATCAAAGCTAGAAGTATGAGGAAATTCAAACAATTTTAGATGTTTCAGTTGGTTCAATAACAACATGGAAATAAGCCTATGAGAAAGATGGAATTTTAGGACTGCGCCTGAAACACAAAGGGAGAAAAAGCCACTTGAATACTCAACAAAGAGAAGAAGTACTGGCTTGGTTACAAACGAATGAATGTTGGGAGCTTGGCGAACTTGAGTATGAATTGGCCTTTGAATATGATGTACTTTATGAATCAAAAGGTAGTTATTACGACTTGTTTGATGCGGCAGGAATTAGTTGGAAGAAAACATCTTCAGCAAATCCAAAAGCTAATGAAGAAGCAGTTGCCGCAAAAAAAAAGAGATTTCATCATTGTTGGCGAGCCGCCGAGAAGATATAGGAGCTACGCTATTGAGAGTTTTGCTATTAGATGAGTGTCATTTACTTTGGGGAGATAGCATTGGATATGTTTCGGGTAGAACTAACCAAGAAATAAGCATTCCAATTAGTATTAGTAACGAATGAGATAAACAAACTTATTATGGAGCAGTTGACTATTTAGGTAAAAATTTATTCTTGAGAACCTATGATACAGCTAACTCAAAAAATACTATTGATTCTCTCAGCTATTTACTATAAGAGTCACTTAACCAACAATTACTTATTTTTTGGGATGGAGCTAGTTATCATTGTTCAAAAGAAATTCAAAATTTTTTAGCATCTATTAACCAAGGTTTACCTTTAGAGCAATGGAAAATTTATTGCGTCCGCTTTGCTCCTAACTGTCCCTCTCAAAACCCCATAGAAGATGTTTGGTTGCAAGGGAAAACTTGGCTGCGACATTTTTGTGCTTTAATCACAACATTTTCTCATCTTAAGTGGATGTTTGAGTGGTTCATTCAAAACAATACCTTTGATTTTCCGTCTCTCCAGATGTACGGGGCATTTTCATAAATCAAATACTATTCCTATATACATCTAAATTAAATAAAATCATTTAAACAAATTTATCAGATGAGAGAAGTTGGGACAGACTGGTATTTTGTTCAAAAACAGGTAGGATCGCCAAAGAAAAAACAGGAAACGTCTACCATTAATGACACAAATAATGACACAAATATATATTGAAGTCCTAATTTATTTAAGCAGATGTTTGAAAGATTTTCAAGAGTAAGTTACGAAACTTTTAGAAAAAAACATTCCCCAATGGAACGGAAAAACTTTTAAGGCCTATGAACAAAAGATTAGAGAAGCTACATTAATATGGATGAATTTATTACTTCAGCAGTAGGATATCACTCTAAAATGCTGGTTCAATAAGGGAATTATCTTTTACATACCTATGGGGAATAACCTTCAAATTATGCTAAAGTTTTAGCTCGTAGATTACCTATTGGTAGTGGAGCTATGGAAAGTTTAATCCGCCAAGTTATCAATTTAAGAATGAAAGAGAACAGTAAATTTTGGTTAAAAGACAATGAGGAAATTATGTTAAATCTTTGTTCTCAATGGATAGCTGGAAGTTGGCGGAATTTCTGTAATTCCATTTTTACCTCTTTTATCCATCTTCAAACTGTCTAATATTTTAGAGCTACAACTCCCATTTAACAGAATTTTCTATGCTAATCAATACCTGCTTATTTGCTTACTGACCTAAGGAGCTTATTCCCACCAGCTACAAATTATAGAATGCAAATCTTCGTAGGATATTTTGAGAAGATACTTTGTGTTGGAACTTTATCTGTTTGGTGTGATTTGTCTTACCTTAATTCCAGACAAATTTTTTAGCCATGTCTGTGGCTGGCGTAGCTAAAATTACACTTCTGCCACACGTCATGAAATCGTGTTGCTCCCCTTTAAACTCTACAGCTTTAATTTACAGTATAGGTGTGACTAGAGCTACTGATGGTTTACAACCATTGATTTACAATACCAGCAACGGTGCATTATTCTTTGATACTGATGGTAATTGCGCAGATTTAAGCGTTCGTATTCCCACTCTAAGTACTCAGCAGTTTCTCAGTAATAGTGACATTACTGTAATTTAATTAACGGGACTTAAATAAAAGTTAAGACTAAAAAGGAGTATCATAGGATTCCGGTGTAGCTTTCACGTTAAAAGAAGCTGATGAAAGAAACTACTGCCGCAGCAATGGCACCATGGTTTGAAAGATGGTGTCATTTAATGATGTATTTACTCATCAAGGGGAAAAAAGAGAGTTTAGACATGATTTAGGGAGATGATTGGGTGAAAATAAGAGAAAAAACCTATTTCAAATGGCAGAGAATGCCCTAGGGGTGACCTACCACCGATTACACCACGTTTTAACTGAAGTATCTTGGTCCAGTTCCCAAGTCAATGACCGTCGGTTAGAGATTATGAACAAATATAGTCAGAGGAGAATCACCAGAGGATTTAGCTTAATAATTGATGATTCTGTCCATAGAAAAAGCGGGAATTTTAGGGATGGAGTAGGAAGACAATATATTGGAGAAATTGGGAAAAGGGATACTGGAATAGTAGTAGTAACAACACATCTATATGGCAGTAAAAGCTTACCATTAGATATAGAATTATATCACCACGGTGATTCTTTACCCAAAGGGAAACCAGACCCTCTATTTGAGAACAAAGAAGAAACCTGAGTTAGGAATTAAATTAATACATCTGACCTTAAGCCGTGGTTATCAACCAAGAATAGTAATTATAGATCCTGGATATGGCCACAATACATCTTTCTTATTAAAGATAGAAAACCGGAATTGAAAGTATTGAGGAGGATTAGCTAAAAATCCCAAAGTCCTTGGCAGTGACCAAGAGGATAGTCCACAAATAATTCGGTTAGATGAATTAGCACAAAGTTTACCCCAACAGGCTTTTACAGAAATTGAACTGCAGTTAGATAAACCCAAAACATTATGGGTAGTAACTAAAGAAGTAGAAATATCAGCCTTAAGTGGAAAGGGTAATATTGCTATCGTCATCAATGCTTCTACTTTCTCTCAAGCCACCGATATTGACTACTTTATGACCAATGTTTCTTCATCAGTTATCACACCCCAGTAGATAGTTGATACATATTCTCAAAGAAATTGGGTATAAGTTTTTTACAGGGAAGCCAAGGGATGGTTAGGACTCAAAGAATATCAAGTTGGAGATAACAGCAGTTTACTGCGCCATTTTATTTTGGTTTTCTGTGCCTACACTTTTATTCTTGGCCATCAGTGGACTGGAGGATTAAGACCAAGGTGGGCTAAGAAACCTTTGAATACTTTTACTGCAGCTTTAGAAGCGTTGAGAACAGCCATATCCTTTCTATTTTATTGATTGGTTCAACTGGAATCCGGACGTGTTTCCTTCTTATCAAGCCAGTTTAGGCTACATTTGGGCTTGATTTTTATTTAAGTCCCGCTAGCCACAAATTATTAAATGCAAGTCTTCTTAGGATATTTTGAGAAGATACTTTGTCTTGGAATTTTATTTATTTGATGTGATTTATTGTACTTTAATTCCAGGAAAATATTTTAGCCATGGCTGTGGTTGGTACTTGCCCCACCTCGCAAAATCGTGTTGCTCTCAGCACGGGTGTGAACATCAAATATTATGCCGTTTTGTGCGGCTTTTACATAAGTTCGATATAAATTTGCCTTTGCTTGTTGTGCTGGGGCTATGGTGCGGTTAACTTCGGCTATTTGGTTTAATGTGGCTTGGGCAGGACTGATTTATTTGCTAGCAGTGGCGTTAACCCGGTTTAGGGAGGTTTTGGCTTCGCTAATTTGCTTTTTTCCCTTGCTATCAATACGATTGAGGTTTGCTTTAACTTCACTCAATTGTTGCGTAATGGTATCCATACTCAGGTTTTTACTATCAAATAAAGATTGAGAAATTACTCCATCTTTGTAAAGTTGCTGGTATCTTTGCAGTTCAACTTGAGTATTTGTGACTTCTACTTGTAGACTATTAATTGTTGCGCGTTGTGCATTGGTTTAACCTTGGCATTGTGCTTCTAATCTTGCTACGGTTTCTCTCTGTCCAGTTTCATCTCCTAAATTTTGGGCTCACATTCTAGCAATTTTGGTTTTTTGGGCTTCTATTTCTCCAATTTTCGCACCTGATTTAACTTTTTTTAGGTTTATCTGAGCAATTTTTACCGCTGCTTGTGCTTCTTGATCAGCAGCTTGGAGACAGGGGCGGTTAACTAAAATGGGTATGACTTGTCTGGCTTTAACTTTATCGCCTTCTTTGACCAAAAGTTGACTCATATCTTGTACCTCCCCGTACAAACCCAGGTAACCTCAAAATATAGGGGATAAGGCCACCTTATTTTTATTCGTTTCTATCGGTAAATCAAGGGTTTTGATAAAATACTGTGTGATTGAATTCCATCAATTTTTGTTGGTGTAAGATGTGAGTCTACTCGGTTGCCTTAACTAGATGTGGGTGCAGAAAGTGTAATTACTTTTCCCTTGGGTTGGATTCTTCCTAAGACTGACACCGTCTTAGTTTGGAGTATCCTGACTTAGGAGACCTGAACTTACGATTATTCAGATATGTTGCATGGTCGACATATTTGACCAATGGAGAGCGATCACTTGATTGATAATCTTGTTAAGTTGAGGGGGTGATAAAGAACCTAAAAAGTTTTCCGTATAAGGGTTATAGCCCTTATAACCTAGTGATAAAATGTCCACTTATTGCGAATAAAACTGATGAGTTCCTCCATTAACAAGACCATTCTTTTCCTCTCTTCACAGTTTATGCTGATCTAGCCGCCTAATGGCTTTACAATTAATTTTGAATAAGCACCGTCCTTTTATCAATTTTTCGAGGGAGCTATCACGTACAACCTTTGTCCTGTGATAGTTTCACTTTGCTTATAGCTCCCTCAACTTGTTAAGTTAATGAGCAGTAATCAAATATCACCCAATATAAATGCTGACAAGTATTCAGGAACAAGGCATAAACCACCCAGAGGCAAGCGCACACCAGGAGGTAAATTTCAGGCTGATTATTTATGGTTCTGAGACTAAAAAATGCGGTCTATCAGGCTTACAGATATAGCTTGGACAAATTTAGATGAATTAGCGCAAGAAAATAATTTAACTTCCAGTGAAATGATTAAACTCTTTCCTTCTGAAGGCTTTGGAGATACTAAGGAGTCAGAAGAGTAGTTTTGTATATAGATGGTAATTATTACCATAGCAGGTTAGAGGGTTGGAAATCTCTTTAGCATTCTGTATTTTGAATACTTACACGCAAACAATTGACTGAGTACAAATGAATTTAGAATCTTTACCTGTAGCTAGTTTGCCGGAAATGCCAGAAATATGGCAACAAACTTTCAATTGGCAACCTACAAATCAACAACAAGAACAACTTCAGCAGTTGTATAAGTTAATTTTAGAAGGAAATCGTCAACTTAATTTAACTCGGATTACGGAACCTGAAGAATTTTGGGAAAAACATCTTTGGGATTCTTTAAAGGGAATTGCACCAAAACAACAATTTATTCCTTTTTTGAATCAAAATGCATCTGTGATCGACATTGGCACAGGTGCAGGATTTCCTGGTGTACCAATTTCTATTATTTTTCTCAGTTGTCAGGTAACTTTGTTAGATTCTACTCGTAAAAAAATAAATTTTATTGACACTGTTTTAAGTAATCTCTCTCTCACAAATGCTAAAACTCTTGTCGGGAGAGTCGAAGAAATAGGACAGGAAAATAAACATAGAGAAAACTATGATTTAGCTGTTATTCGTGCTGTTGGTAGCGCTTCTGCTTGTGCTGAATATAGCTTACCTTTGGTGAAGAAAGGTGGTTTAGCTGTAATTTATCGGGGAAGTTGGACGGAGGAAGAAAACCAAAGTTTACAAAATGCAGTTAAGCAGTTAGGTGGAAGAGTTGAATTAATTGAGGAATTCACAACTCCTTTAACTAACAGTATTCGTCATTATTTATATTTGCGAAAGGTGAAAAATACAGCTTTTAATTTTCCTCGTGCTGTGGGTGTACCAACCCAGAGGCCACTTTAAATGAGTTTTGAGAACACTGTTTAAGAATGTGCTAAACTATTTTATATTTCAATACAATTAGGTTAAAGTTAAAAACTTTCAATCAATTGCGTAGGTTAGTAGAATTTTTTCTTTTAGTCTTTCTTGATAGTCCATCGCAAGTTGTAGCCGCAGTAGAACCCTTACAAGGTTTAATGCAAGTTGCCGACTACCAAAAGATACAGCAGGAGCCAGGAGTCAGGAGTAGAACTCTCTTGCTGTCTAGGATAGAATTTAGATTCTATACCTCATTGATCTGTAATCTGCTGTAGTAAAAAAATACAAGGCATTATCTGGTATTTAAATTTTAGTTAATCCAGGAGATGGTGGGAAAGAAAATGGTGCTACTGGTGCCACTGGGTTTTTAGCCAAGGATGGGAATTTAACTGTTTCTAAATTACTGCCTACCGACTTACAAAAGCGAGGTGCTAGTTAATAAATCAGGACTTAGGCAACTGGCACAGGCGATGGGTGAAATATAGCACATCCGGTATTAAATGAATCGGATACCGAAAGCTTTATCAACCCATAGGAATTAGCTGCAACAGGAAACATTCTTGAAATATTCATGAGAAAATAGGTAGGAGATTGTATTATATAAATATTGCTGACGGTAATGAGATTTACTAAACTTGATTACTGCCAATACTTATTAAGTAGTCAAATCGTAATGGGTACATGATATTTGATCATAGTGTTTTAGACAAAAGGTATTGTGAAGAAATAGAGATGGTGAGGAGACAATATAGTGGTAATGAACATGGCATACTCGAAGGAATTAGTGTATTCAGTTGTGTATATGTGGATTCTAAAGTCAAAAGATTTTGGGGAATAGATCACCGCATTTTTAATGCGGATGTGGATGGTAAAACCAAGATAGACCATGTGAAAGATATGCTGCAAAACCTGGTTTATTATAAGCTTTTCCCATTTGATATGGTTTTGATGGGCACATGGTATGCAGTAAACAGTTTCATGCTGTATATTGATAGCTTAGACAAAATTTATTATTGCCCTTTAAAAAAGGATCGGTTAGTTGATGATACATTTGCCAAAGGAAAAGATAAACCTATTGAATTATGAGAATGGAGTACTCAAGAGTTAGAATGTGGTAAAATTATAAAAATTAAAGGGTTTCCCGCTCAGAAAAGAGTGAAACTGTTCCGGGTTGCTGTTTCTACCAACAGAACGGATTATGTCGCTACTAACGATTTATCTCAAAGTTATACGAATGTTGTAGAAGAGGTGTGTAAAATTCGTTGGAAAATCGAGGAGTTTCACCGAGAGATTAAACAAATAACTGGCATTAAATATTGTCAATGTTGTAAAGCTAGGTTTCAAAGAAATCATATTGCTTGTGCAATGTTGGTTTGGATTAAATTAAACAATTTAGCCTGTCAAACTGGTCAAACTGTTTATCAAAACAAGCATAGATTCCTTTTTAATTATTTAATTCAGCAACTAAAATGCCCCAGTCTTCCTATGTGCTTGGTTTGAGTTCAATTGTTCCGTGCCAGGGCTACATGCCGCCCGCTATTTGTGCCAGTTACTTAAATCCTGTAAATTAGGATGTAAATCTCAAGTTGTGTATTGAATTAACTTAGCACTGACTCGTCTAGAAATTGCACCATCAGTAGTGTTAGAATTGGGTTTTATGACACATCCTGAATAATTCAACTGGAGAGTTAATCCCCAAAAACAAAAAAGTTAGCGATCACACTGACTTAAGCAACTGTAGAATGGTTTAGACATTCTCAGGACTAAAAAGATGGCAATTACCCTAATTCACTTCCATTTGCAAACCTTTGATTAATTTCATCCCAATTCACTACATTCCACCAAGCTTCTAAATAGTCAGGTCGGCGGTTTTGATATTTCAAATAATAGGCATGTTCCCAAACATCATTACCAAAAATTGGGTATTTGCCTTTCATAATTGGACTATCTTGATTTCCTGTGGTTGTGATTTCCAGCTTACCGTTTTTAGTGCGAACTAACCAAACCCAACCGCTACCAAAACGACCAGCACCAGCTTCATTAAACTTTCTTCGAAAATCTATGAAACTGCCAAAATTATCTTTAATTGCAGTTGCTACTTCTCCGCTAGGTTCACCACCACCATTAGGTTTCATTATTTTCCAAAACATCGAGTGGTTAACATGACCACCCGCATTATTTCTAACTATAGTTCTAATATCTGACGGTACCTGATCGAGATTTTGTAGCAGTGCTTCTACAGGTTTATTTTTCAGTTTTGGGTATTTGTCTAATACCTTATTTAAGTTGTTGACATAGGCTGCATGGTGTTTATCGTGATGAAACTGCATTGTTCTACTGTCGATATGCGGTTCTAGTGCTTCGTAAGCGTAAGGTAAAGGGGGTAATTGAATAGTCGGTGTTGTATGGGAAGGTGTTTCAGCGGTAGCATTGCTATCTAAAATAAAAGCACTCGCAGTAGCACCCAGTAAAAGTAAGAAATGACGACGATTTAAAGTCATAAGGCTTTTTCCACCTAATCTTTCATAAATTTACTTACAGTTTTCACTTTTTTAGATCATAACTGCAAAAACGTATTCAGGAATGGTGAGTCTTACCCCTCCACAGTATCACGTGAGTTACAACCCTATAACCCACCATAAAGTTATCACTTGAGTTGGGAATTATTCGTAGGTCGACTTATTTAACCGTAAGATAGTTTCAAGGCAACAATAAGTATCAATACTTATCGCTTAAGTAAAGGGAAAAGGACGAAGAAAAAGCTTTACCCTTTAAGTTTTAAGTATTCCCTAATGCAACTGAAAGTTTCCAAGTTCTTAACTAAGTAGTATTTTATATCAAGTCTGGTTAAAGGCACATAGTTTCAATCCCCTGTAACCAAAGGATTTGTCACTTGTTTTTAGTGTGGTTGTTCAAACGGATTTGATATCAATATGTATGATCCTTCAGCAATCCTAAACCTTGCACTTTTTTCATTCTATTTGGCTACAGTCGCCATAAAATTGTGTAATCAATCAGGCTAAATTACTTACTTACAAAATCTGTATTACGCAAAAAAGCTTCATCAGTTGCATGATAGTAAATCAGGGAATACAGGTTCTCGGATGGGAGACTGATATGGTTAACTTGAATGATGCACAGGTTACTAAAGGTTAATTTAAATAAGGTTCATATAAGAACTTTCTTGGTTTATTCAAGTTAAATTAGCTATTGTATCTAATGAAAAATGATCATAGATCCCAACAGAAAACTGCGCTTATTACAGGATCAGCACATGGAACTTGCTACCAATTAGCATATATTTTTGCTCGTCATAGTTACAATCTAGTTTTAGTGGATAAAGGTCAAGAAAAACTTGCGCTAATTGCTGAGGAATTCATCCAAAAACTTGGTATTTATGTCAAAACTTTAGTTATAGATTTATCTATATCAACATCTCCAGAAGAAATATTCAATGACTTACAGCAAGCAGCAATCAAGATTGATGTATTAGTTAATAATGCTGGATTTGGTACCTATAGAGTATTTAGCGAAACTGACCTCACTACAGAACTAAAAATGTTATAAGTAAACATAGTGGGTCTCACCCATTTAACTAAGTTATTCCTCAAGGATATGATCTACCAAGGCTATGGAAAAATATTAAATGTTACTTCAGTTGCAGCTTCTCAAGCCGGTCCACTAATGGCAGTGTATTTTGCGACTAAAGCTTATATTTTATCATTTTCCGAAGTGATTGCTAATGAAATAGAGGGTACAGGTGTAATAGTAACTACTCTTTTTCCAGGACTGACAGGATCGTAATTTCAAAAGGCAGCGACAATGGAAGAAGCCAAAATTTCTCATATTAATAGAATGATAAATAGTGAGACTATCGCTAAAATTGGCTATTTTAGCCTAATGGTAAATAAAACTATTGTGATTCCTGGTTTGAGAAATAAGATATTAGCTTAATCTGTGATCTTTGCACCTAGCAACATAGTTAGCAAAGTCGTGAAAAATATGTACGAACAAAGGAAATAGTCATGAATGTATTGAAATGAGATGTGGACTAAGAATACAATTTTGGGATGGATTAATAACTAGGGCCATTAGTAGGTACCAGTGAAGGACTAGATGGTCCAGTGGCTCAAAGTATTCATAGCCTCAAACAGTGGATAAAACAAACCCAGCCTCATATCCTTGGGGATGAAATACCCTGGGTAGTCAAATGGGTAAAACAATGGTTATGGATTTTTGCCAATAGTGACTTCCCTTGATTGCATGGGTCTGATACTCCTTGTCCTGGCGAATTAGAATCCATTGTGGGTTCAAGGTACTCTGGTGTACTCAGTTCTGATGACTTTACTGCCTATAAGGGTTATCCGGTCACAGCTCAACAGAAATGTCAGGCACATCTACCCTACCCCGTCACTTCAAGACACTAATCAAGATTCCTGGCTTCAATCACCAAGAAGTTGGCACAAAATTCATGGACCTCATAGATGGTTTTAAAAGCTACCCTTTATTCCAACAAACCCAAAACCTTCATCAATTCTTGACTTGGCCATCCTAGTTTCAACCAAAAGTTGAATCTTCCATTCATTCATTGATCAAGCCCCAGGGGAACCTGGTAAACTTTTACCTTCCTTAGGCACTAGACCTTGATCATAATTTAGCTGAACTAAGGTTAGGTTTAGCACTGACACAATAAAAAGTCTGTGGTGGTTCTCTTTCTCTGGAGCTATTCCAACATCCTGCCAATTTATTGACGGTTATACAAACTTGTCGCCGTCAAGCACTTTCTCTAATTGAGTTTTCTGACCAACCTATGAAAGCTATGGTTCACTCTGCTTTCCATACACCTTCTTCAATCCCTCCACCTTAGACCTGAATACTTACCTCATTAATTTTATTAATGAATCAAATTGTCTAATAATTGAAATATTAATAATATCCATAAACCGACTTATATATCTGTAGTAATTATAGCAAGTCTCTGAGAGGAAGAGCAGAATATACTTAATTTCAGATGTCAAATTATAAGACTCACTTTTTTATTTATCGGATTATTTATGGCTTTTCCTAATTGATTTTTTAGAGTATACTTTAAGTATTTTAAAGTTGCTCTAATTTCTCTTTGTGCTAGAGTGTAAACTAGTAAACAAAACCCCATTCTCACTGCTAATGCTTCTATTGTTTCTGGACTTTCCAAAAAACACTATGCCCTAGAAATAAGGGGTTTTCTAGAAAACTAAATCCTCTTTCACACGATTGCTGCGCTGTATATTCAGAAAGCATTTTCTCATTGCTTAGTTCCTTTTCACACAAAATATTTGTAGCAAACATAAACCTTCCTGCTCTTAATATTTCTCGGTCAATAACATCTTTATTGTCACTAACAGTTGATGAAATCTGATAATATTTTCGATTGATTCTCTTCTTTGGTATCAGTATTTTTTTCCAGCATTTCTATATTTTCTACCTGATGAGATTTAAATAAATTCTTTACTTATTTTGCTTAATTCCTTTCTAGCGTCAGCAGCACAAGGAAATTTTTATCGTGATAGTTTTTAACTTAGCTCTGAGTATTTATCAAGGCTTTTTTTATTTTCTCTGATAATTTCTTTAAGTTAGATTTTTCCTATCCTGACGTTTCTGTGATATAATAAAGGGTTATATATTTTATTTATGTGTTTTTGGTATTCTTTGTGCCCGCTAATTCAAACATAACCCTGTAACTCTAACTTCTGGCTAAAATAAAGACAAACCCCTTTTATAACATGAAATTAATAATTCTCTAAGAGGTCTAATGACTTTAAACCAGGTTTTCCATAAAAAAAACCTAAGAACCAAAATTTTTTACTTAGTCGTGTTTATTAAAACAACATCTAAACTTAATAATAGTATTCATTCCTATTTAGCTCCAATAAATTCTAGTGAATTATCTCTGTAATTAGTTTTCATGTACTAAATACATCCCTTTTATTGGGGTGTGATAGTTGTGGGTGCGGAATATGGTTTGTATTTCTTGACACACCTTTCTTTTATTCTAAATCCTCCTCTTCTTCCTCCTGACTCCTGACTCCTAATCGTCACAAATAACTTTCCTAGCAAGCCCTAGTTAGGATTTTCCAAAACACCAAAGCTAATTCACAGCAAGCATTTCACTTTTAACTTTTCTTATAAAAACCTCCTCTGACTCATGGTAGTGGGGGTTAAATAAACTTAATATCCGCCTTCTTCTTCGTATTCTGGCTGTCTTTCCTTCACCTTTTTGGGAATATTCACAGGCTTAGGTGCATCTTCCCAAGCATCACCTTCTACATCGTCATAATCGTCGTAATCGTCTGAGTATCCCTTGTTAGAAGGTTGAGGTGGGTATCTTAGTGGGACTTGATACCTATCTCTACCTGTCGCTTCACTCCAATTATCTTCTTCGTCCTCTTCATATTGAATTGATTCGTAGGAACGGGCTGGCATAACTCGTCGGTGTGGTCTTTCTTCTTCCATATAATCTTCTGTCCATTCCTCCTCTTCCTCTCCAACAGGTTCAGGAGCACGTACTTTGGGCTTAGGTGGTTGTAATGGTACTCCGCTGGGTAACTGATTGGGTGGGGCAACTACACGCGGAGCAGAATAGCCATATTCTTCTTCTGGGTCTCTTTCCCAAGGTGCTTTACCAATACCCAGTCGTTCTAGAACACCGACTGTTAACTGGTTAACTCGTTCTTCTGCACCTTCAAAGACAATTAACCGACTTGGTCCAGTGCTGACAACTTCATCTATTGAGATTTCGTAGGTACTCAAAAATTGGTCGGGTATTTGAGGTAATCCCAAAGATGCTATGACGAGGGAGTAAATTTTTCCTGTGTCTCCATTAAACTTAAAGCCCCTTACTTTCCCTAATACTTCCCCAGTTTCCGTGATAACTTCCCAGTTGATCAGGTTGCTGAGGGCTTCAACTTCAATATCTTCAATCACATCTTCGTTATCCACGAGGATGACATCACCGATTTGGTTGATGCTATTGAGATACATTTGGCGAGGTAGCCCAGAAATAGAGATCAGGCTGTCTCGTAAACTAAGCGCCACAACCTCTCTTTGATCAATATCAACCCAGACTTGACTGACAATGCCTAACCGCTTGCCATTGTCGCGGGTGATTACCTGAGTGTTTAATATATCGGAACGTCTAATAACTTGTTCAGAGGTCATTCTATACGGAGTCCTGATCTCGAATCCAGTTTATCTATAAACCATTTTTAACAGATACTCAAGGGGATTGGTAATTAGTAATTGGTAATTGGTAGACTTCTTACCTGTTACGTATTTGCTGTTCCCTTTAACTAGAGGATTGTAACTTAATACCCAATACTTGGGTATAGGCTCCTCTGGCTTGAGTAACGCCAATTGTGCGCTCGGCCGATTGTATCATCGGACGACGTAAACTCACAACAATAAACTGTGCTTGTTGTGCCTGTTGTTTAATCATTTTAGCTAATCGTTCGACGTTTGCTCCATCTAAAAACATATCAACTTCGTCAAAGGCGTAAAATGGGCTGGGACGATAGCGTTGTAGGGAAAAAATAAAACTTAATGCTGTTAAGGATTTTTCTCCACCAGACATGGAAGCAAGACGCTGTACTGGTTTACCTTTGGGGTGTGCGACTAGGTTTAAACCGCTGTTAAAGGGATCTTCTATATTATCCAGTTGGAGGTATCCGTCACCGTCGGAAAGGGTGGCGAAAATTGATTGGAAGTTTTCGTTTACTGCGTCGAAGGCTTCTTTAAAGGCGATTTGACGTAAGCTGGTAAAGTTTTCAATTCTTAATAATAGTTCTGTCCGTTCTGCTTCTAGGGTGTGTAACTTATCAGTCAGTTCCTGGAGACGATTTTGGACTTTATCATAGTCTTCCAATGCCAGCATATTGACGGGTTCCATTGTCTGTAAGCGTTTGGCTAGACTTCTCAATTCTTGTTGCAATTCTTCTAATTCAACTTGAGCAGGAACTTCTGGCAGGGGATTGGGTAATTCTGCGCCTAAATCCCGAAATTGAGTTTGTAATGCGGTTAGGTCTTCTCTCCGTTTTTCTTGGGTTTCTTGCAGTTTCTCTAATTCCCATTGTAATTTTTGTTGTCGCAGGAGGAGGGCTCGCACTCCTGTTTCCGTTATATCCCGTTTCTTTTTCTCTTCTCCTAAGTTCTCTTCTAATTGCTTCAAATCGGCTTGAATGGCTGTAATTTGGCTATTCAGTTCTGTCAATTGACTAGTAACTGTTGCGAGTTGATTGTTAACTGTTGTCTGTTCTTGTTGATATTCAATAACTCGCGTCTGAGCTTCTTGTGTTTTTTCTTGTAAACGTTGTTGTTGATTTTCTAAACTCTTCAATTGTTCTTGTGCATCCCTTAAAGCGGTTTCTTTTCCTTGTAATTGTTGCTCCTGAGTTTTAATTACTGCTTGGATTTGTTGCCATTCGCTAGAAGTTTGAGACGATTCCAACTCTGACAAAGTATGTCTTAATTGTTGCAATTGATTTTCTAAACCTGGTAGTTCCCGATTTAAAATTTCCAGACGAGTTTGTGCAGTGGTAACTTTTTCGGTGTTTTGGGATAATTGACAGCGTGCAGTTTCTACTTGCGCGGTTAGAGTCTTGATATCTTTCTCTAACTGTTCTAAACGTAACTGCTGTTCCAGTCGTGCTTGACGTTCTTCTATAAATTCTTGGGAAAGTTTCTTACTGTAGCTAGATAAATTAGAGATTGCTTCTAGACAACGATCTAAAACGCGGTCAATATCTGCCAATCTTGTCTTTAAACTGGATACTTCTTCCGATTCCTTTGCTTCACCTATGCCAAATTTTAACGCTGAACGCTGAGTATTGCTTCCTCCTGTCATTGCACCGCTGGTTTCTAATAATTCACCATCTAGGGTGACAATACGATAAAGACCGATTTGTTTTCTGGCTTGTTCTAAAGTGGTAAAAACTACCGTATTACCAAATACATACTTAAATACTTCTTGATAACGGCGATCACACTCTACCAAATTCATAGCATATTCAACAAACCCATCCGCATAACGCAAAGTTAAATCTGGGGTAAATTTTGGAGCTTGAATTTTATTCAAAGGTAAAAAAGTTGCTCTCCCCACGCGTTTTTGTTTTAACAACTCAATCCCCGCAGATGCCACTCTGTCATCTTCCACCACAATATGTCCCAAACGCGCACCCGCCGCAGTTTCCAAAGCCAAATGATGGCGGTATTCCACCTTAGCAAGGTGTACCACCAACCCACACAAACCAGGTAAACCAGATTGAATAATTATCTTACTCGCTTGTGTACCCTGAACTTCCTGCTGTGCTTGGGCTTGGGCTTCCAATTTATCTAACTGGCGTTGTTTTTCCCGTTGTTCTTGCAAAAGTCGCTTTTGAGTTTCCTGTTGAATTTGTAACTCTTGTTCCGTCGCCGCCAGATTTTCAGCTAAATTTTGAATAGGCACGGTAGAAGCATTAAATTCCGTTTCCAGTTGATTACATTCAACTTGCTTGTCTGCCAATTCCGGTTCTAAAGTGGCAATTAGTTCGGATTGTTCATGAATAAGTTGCTTTAACTGAGTATTTCTTTCTTCCAGTTGTGCTTGTTCAGTTCGTTGAGGTTCGAGAGTTTGCAGTAAAGTTTCAATTTGGCGATTTAACACAGTTTGTTGTTTTACCCAAGCTTCTGAAGCCGAAGCAATCTCAGCTACCGCTTGACGAGAAGCTTCTAAAGCTTGTTGCGTCTCATTTCGTTGTTGTTTAAACGATATTACCTGTGCAGTTTCTACATCTTGTTGTTCAATAGCTTGTGACAGAGAAACTTGATATTGTTGAATTCCTTCCTGAGTTTGCATCAAACGTCTTGCAGATTCTTTTAAAGCCGTTTCTAAATCGCGCTGCTGACGTTGAAATTCCTTGCGTTCTACTTCGTGAATAGCGAGGTTAGACTGAACCGCTAAAAGTTCCTCTTCCCCCAAAGCTTTGACACGAGAATTGAGTTCCTCAAGTTCAAGAGTTTTTTGAGAAATATCCGAGTTAACAGTGTGAAGTTGATTGGTAAAATCCGTAAAAGATTGTTCACCAGCTTGAATTTGTGCTGTTAACTTTTCGTGCTGTACTTGGAGAGAACGGTAGGATAACACAGTTTGCCAAGACTGCTTATGAACAAATTCCGTCCGTAACTTTTGATATCTTTCTGCCTTAGCCTTCTCTTGACCCAAGCGATCGCGCTGTACAATTAACTCAGTCTCAATAATCCGACAACTGTCTTCCCTTTCCTTCACCTTATCCAAAGTTGACTTAGCTTGAATAATCTTCCGATCATAAGCCGCTACCCCAGCCAACTCATCAATAATTTCCCGACGTTCCCGCGCATTCATCGAGATAATGCTAGTTACATCACCCTGCAACACCACATTATACCCTTCAGGATAAACCCGCAGTTCCTGTAATTGCTCATGCAATTCAGTCAGAGTGCAAGAAACACCATTAATATAATAATTGGACGTATAAGTTCCTTGCTGTGTCACCCTTAAGCGTCTAGTAACACTCCATTCTTTTGGGGACTGGGGACTGGGGACTGGGGACTGGGAATTATTGTCCTCTTCCTCCCCAATATCTCCTGTTTCCCCTGCTTCCTCTACTTCCTTTACTTCCTCCCTCTCCCCCTCTGGCTTTCTGCATAAGACAATATCTGATAAATCAAAGGTCACTGTCACACTGGCTTCCAAGGAGGAACGCCCCTTATGCTTTTGGGCATTATTCACCAAATCTGGTAAACGTTCAGCCCGCATTCCCTTAGAACTAGCTAGTCCCAAACAAAACAGCAAACCATCGAGAATATTTGATTTACCAGAACCATTGGGTCCAGATATGACAGTACACCCCGGCAGTAAAGGGACAGAAGTAGTACCGCCGAAGGATTTGAAGTTTGTAAGTTCAACGCGCTTGATATGCACCATTATGGGCGCTGCTTAACTCTTGAGAGAGGCTCAAAGAACAAGTGTATCAATTATTTTAATATATGCATATGCAACTCTTGAGAAGAAGGAATTTTGATTTATAGTAGCTTTAATGTGTGGGCTATACTTTTCTTATAGAAAATTAAGTAAAGTAAGTAATGAAACATTATTAACAAGATTTTGTAATTCGTGATTGGGAACCCAAAGACTGTACACGAGCAGCATCTGTAATTAGTTATGTATTATCAGAATATGGTTTGGGTTGGGAACCTGACAGGGCAGATAGAGATATGTTAGAAATCGCACAATATTACATAGAACCTGGGGGCGAGTTTTGGGTAATTGAACACCAAACTTAAATAGTAGGTACGGGGGCATATTATCCTATTAACCGGGGTGAAAAAGCTTTAGGAATACCCAAAGTGTATCTATTACCAAATATGTGGGATTTAGGTTTAGGGAAGTATTGATTAGAACAAATAGAATTAGCGAACGCTAAACATGGCTTTGAGCAAATTTGGATTGAAACAGCCACTATATTGAAAGAACCAGTCCAACTATATCCCCACCACTGGTGTGGAAACAAAAAGGTGTGATCCCATTTATGTGAAATATATTTAGGGGACTGAAGTTCTCTTTTTATCTCTCCATTAAGTAAAAAATAGGAGTAGCAAGATGAGCGCTCACAAAGTAGAAGCTGTTTTAACTGAAAGATGTAACCTTGATATTGCGGGGCGGTGTTTACCTAACTTTTCATGCAGGGGAAGGATTAGAGGTTATTATTCTCGAAGCTAAAACTCCACAGACTCAAGAAGCACTACCTACCCAACCAGAAAAAAATGCGCGGGAGAGTAGTCCGTTATGATGACCCTACAAAACCCGTCGCTTTAGAAGATTGGGAAGTTTTGCAATGATTATACTTGATACACATATCTGGGTTTGGTGGGTTGACAGTAACCAACGATTCACTACAAAACATCAGGAATATATAGAATAATAGTCAGTCTCAGGGTTTGGGAGTATATTCAAAAATTTACTCAATCTTTTTTTACAAAGCAACTGACCTATCTGTTAGCTCATTACACACGGAGGGATTTTTGAAAATTGTACTAAACAACTCCAACCCTGTTACTTGAAAAATCCTAACTATTTTTTATGGCAACAACCATTACCAGTTTTTGGTTGGGGAAGTTATGGAGGTTTATTGAAAAGAGTGATCGCAGTGATGAAATATGAAAACCAGCCGGAAATTGGGCGAGTTTTAGGTACTCCTTTGGGAGTAGCATGGTTCTTAAATACTCCTCAATTAAATAAAAAACCTGTAGTCATAGTCATACTACTCCACACCAAAAAACTCAAAGAACGAGGTTACAACCAAGCCACACTCATAGCTGAAGGTTCCTGCCAAAGAACGGGTTGAAAGTTAAAAGCAAATGTTTTAGCGAGAATTAAAGAAACTAAGGCCCAGTTTAGTGGGCCCGGGTCTGACCGAGAACAAAACCTAGCCGATGCTTTTTCCATAGGACAAGATTTTAGCTGTCGTCACCCAGATGCACCAGTGCTGTTAGTGGATGATATTTATACCACAGATGCAATTGGCGAATCTGCTGTTTACACAGTTCATCAAAGTAGCATTTCTGTACTTGGTTTAGCTGCTGTTGCCACAAATAGTTCACAATAGATTCAGCCTCAAGTTTATGGGCAATTTCCAATTGGGAAACCTATAATTAGGAAGATTACCCTGTATTTGAGGGAAAACTGTATCAAATTATGAATAAAGCTTTTGTTGCGGCTTTGGGAAAAATTATTATCTTTCCTGTCACGTTGCTGACGATGGGGATATCTATCAATACAGTCTTTGCTCAAAAAAATACTATTATTAACAGCAGTAACTTATATAAGCCACTTCCTATTAATGGAAGTACGGAAATTAAAGATACATTATCAGACCAAGATATTCCCACAGGTCAAGGAGGATTCGCCCGTGATTATACCATGAAATTAACCAAAGGTGATAATTTAGCTATTGATTTGTCTTCTGATAACTTTGACAGCATTATTACTCTGTTATCACCCAATGGTTCAACAGTGGCAGAAAATGACGATGGGCCCGATGGTACAAGTAATTCTCTGTTGTTTACCCGCATCACCCAAACAGCAACTTACATTATTCGCGTGCGGTCTTTCGGAGAAACTGGGTTAGGCAAATTTCAACTCAAAGTGACAAAATTGCAGCCAGTGAAATAATTCAAAATTCAAACCTCTTACCCCATACCCAGTGCCCCATGCCCTATTCACTTTTAAGATTCTTTTGCCAATACACCATTGAGAAAGATATCAGCCAGTCCTTCAGCCATTAGCTGCATTTCTTGAGGTGATGCATTAGGTTCAATGAGGGTGTTGTCAGAAAAGCCGGCAACAGCGAACATTCCCAAAAATACCTTGGCGACTAGGTTAGCATCCATTTGGCGATAGATCCCTTTATCCATAGCGGTTTGGAAGAATGCTTCAGCTACATCAGTCATTTTTGTGATCACTTCTGTTTGAATGCGATCGCGCAAATCTGGGTGAAATTGTACCTCCATGAAGCACACGCGCATCATATCGGCATTTTTTCTTAAATTCCACATCCGACGGCGCATAACCTGGGCTACAGCCTTATAACTGCCCATTTCGCTTAACTCTGTCAGTAAATCTGTGAGAATATCAACCCAGCCATTTGTGGCCACTTCGACTAGAATAGCTTTTTTATTAGTGAAATGACGAAATAGAGTACCCTCAGCCACACCCGCTGCTTGCGCCAAGTCGCGGGTAGTAGTACCATCAAATCCCTGAGATGCAAATAACCGCTGTGCAGCCTGAAGAATGCGGGTGCGCGTCTGTGCTTCTGATGGTGGGGGAGAATTAAAAACTCGCATAATAGTAGTTATTGCTATATCTCTGGAACACGAACTGTAGCAATATTGTCTAACGTGAAGTCCGAAAAGCACAGAAAGCTTAATACAAGATTAACGCTTTGTCTGCTCAATAACCCAAATTTAAGGGTGTAAAGGTGTAAGGGTATAGGGTGTAGGGTGTAGGGGACAAACTTAATTCTTACTTATCCCTCCTGCCTTGTTAAAAACTGTCAATTTCCTTTAATCTCTGTTTATGAATTATTCAATTTTGGATTCCTGGAAGAGTAAAACTAACAAGTCTCAATTTAGATACTCTCAATTATTCCACAAATTTCCTTTCTCTCCAGTTTTGCATCGTTTGTTAATAACTGCTTTGGCGGTAATGATATTTTGTTTGGGTGTAACACCACAAGCTGCAATCGCACTGGAACCTACCCAAAGTTTAATTCAACCATATTTAGATCAAGTAGTTAAGCAATTAACAGAATTTCGCCTTGATAATGGCTTGAAGTTCATTGTTTTGGAAAGACACCAAGTGCCAGTGGTTTCTTTTTTGACTTATGCTGATGTGGGTGGGATAGATGAATCAGATGGTAAAACAGGTGTAGCTCACTTTTTAGAACATTTGGCTTTTAAAGGGACAAAACGTATTGGGACAATAGATTACAAAGCCGAAAAACCGCTACTAGAAAGTTTAGAACAGTTAGATACCCAAATTAGAACTGCTAAATCCCAAGGTAAAAATGATGATTTAGCAAAGTTAGAAACTGAGTTTAAATCATTAGAATCTCAAGCACTGAAACTAGTCAAACAGAACGAAATCGGGCAAATTGTTGAGCAAGCGGGGGGTGTAGGTTTAAATGCGAATACTTCCACCGAAGCTACACGTTATTTCTACAGTTTTCCGGCTAATAAGTTGGAACTGTGGATGTCTCTGGAGTCAGAAAGATTTTTAGATCCTGTATTTCGGGAGTTTTATAAAGAAAAAGATGTGATTTTGGAAGAAAGACGGATGCGGGTAGAAAACTCTCCCGTTGGTTTGATGGTTGAGAAATTTATTGATACTGCTTTCAAAGTTCATCCCTACAGACGACCAGTGATTGGTTATGACGAAGATATTCGCAATTTGTCACCGAAAGATGTGAAGCAGTTTTTTGACAGTTATTATGTTCCTAACAATCTAGTGATCGCTATTGTCGGTGATGTTAAGCCTAATGAGGTGAAAAAATTAGCACAAGTTTACTTTGGACGTTATCCGGCTAAACTTAAAGCCCAAGCAAAAATCACCCCCGAACCTAAGCAAACTGAACCCAGAGAATTTACCTTAAAGTTACCTACTCAACCTTGGTATTTCCAAGGTTATCACCGTCCAGGTATCACCCACCCCGATAATGCAGTTTACGACATTATTGGTAGTTTATTGAGTGATGGGCGCACTTCACGATTGTATAAGTCTTTGGTGGAAAAGCAGAGTTTAGCCCTTGCGGCTCACGGTGTAAGTGGGTTTCCTGGTGATAAATATCCCAATTTGATCTTATTTTATGCTCTCACATCTCCAGGTCATACAGTTGATGATTTGGCAATCGCACTGGGAAAAGAAATCGAAAAGTTGAAAACTGAGCCTGTCTCCACAACTGAGTTACAGCGAGTGAAAACTCAAGCGCGGGCTGGTTTGTTACGTAGTCTTGATTCCAATATGGGTATGGCGCAGCAGTTATTGGAATATGAAGTGAAAACCGGCTCTTGGCGGAATTTATTTAAGCAGTTAGAGAATATTGCAGCAGTGACACCTGCTGATATTCAGCGTGTAGCACAGGTGACTTTTACCCGGGAAAATTGCACTGTTGGTAAGTTGTTGTCGAAGGAAGGATAGGAACAGCCGTGAATTCAAAATGCTTCTATCAGAAGAGCTACGGTAATAAAATAGTCTTTCCAGCAGGATGCAGCGACAAAATTCAAAATGAATACGGTGTTAGCCTTCCAGAGATTTGGAATAGTTGGTTTATTTACGCCGTAGTGTACTAGGTACTGGAAACGAAGAAATAAAGAGAAGAGAAAAATATAGATATGTTGAATTTTCTGGTGAAGGGTAGGAAATTGAAGTTTTCACTAAAGTTTTCCAAGAGTTGGCGGTTTATTTCGGCTTTCGTTGTTGCCTGTTTGTTAACGTTTAATTTTCCTTGGGCGGCGACAGCAACAGCAAAGCATTACACAGATTTACAATTTACTCCTTTGTCGGAGGTAAAGTTACCCAAGTATGAACGTTTTGTACTGGATAACGGTTTAGTTGTTTATTTAATGGAAGACCATGAGTTACCTTTGGTAAGTGGGACTACACTTGTGAGAACGGGAAGCCGTTGGGAAGCAGGTGATAAAAGCGGGTTAGCTGAGATTGTTGGTTCCGTAATGCGGACTGGTGGAACTCTCAAACATTCAGCTGATGAGTTAAATGAGATTTTGGAACAACGGGCTGCGGCGGTAGAAATTAGTATTGGTGAAGCTGTTGGTAGTGCTAGTTTTGACAGCTTGAGTGAAGATTTAGAAACTGTATTTGGGCTGTTTGCTGAGGTGTTACGAGAACCAGCATTTGCTCAAGAAAAGTTAGATTTGGAGAAAACACAGACTAAGGGTAGTATTGCTCGCCGCAATGATGATCCTAGTAGTATAGCCAATCGGGAGTTTAAAAAATTAATTTATGGTCAAGATAGCCCATACTCTCGCACAGTAGAATATGCGACCTTGGAGAAAATCACCCGTGAAGATTTGCTGAGATTTTACCAGCAATATTTTTATCCCAATAAAATGATTTTAGGGATTGTGGGAGATTTTAACGCCAAAAAAATGCGATCACTCATTCAAGCCAAATTTGGCGACTGGAAACCAAATCCTAAAATCTCCAAAACTCTATTACCAGAGGTTTCACAAGCTAATTTAGGCGGTGTGTTTTTTGTCAATCAACCCCAACTCACCCAAAGTAACATTCTCATTGGTCATTTAGGTGGTAGTTTCAATAATCCCGATTATCCAGCCTTGGATGTGATGAATGGGGTATTAAATGGATTTGGTGGACGCTTATTTAATGAAGTGCGATCGCGTCAAGGTTTAGCATACTCTGTATATGGCTCGTGGAGTCCCCGTCATGATTATCCAGGTATGTTCATCGCCGGCGGACAAACCCGTTCTGATGCCACAGTTCAGTTTATCAAATCCTTGGAAGCAGAAATCAAGCGGATGCAAAATGAAAAAGTGACAACACAAGAACTGAATTATGCTAAAGATTCTACCCTCAATTCTTTTGTATTCAATTTTCAAGACCCCAGCCAAACCTTATCTCGGTTAATGCGCTACGAATATTATGGTTATCCCGCTGATTTTCTGTTTCACTATCAAAAAGCTGTCACCGCAACCACAACAGCAGATATACAAAGAGTAGCTAAAAAATACCTCAAACCAGAAAATCTCGTAACTTTAGTAGTAGGTAATCAAACCGCTATTCAACCACCATTAACACAGTTAGCTGCTAAAGTGACGCCAGTAGATGTAACTATTCCCGGTTCTCAAACCCAAGCACAGAACTCTAGCAAGTAATAGGTGATAGGTGATACAGCAGATAGTAGATCAATGAGGTACAGGATTGAAATTGAAACCTAGACAGCAAGAGAGTTTTACTCCTGACACCTGACACCTACTGTAGGTGATAGGCTTCACCGTGAGTGTCAGCAGCTTCCCTCAAAAGCGGGGGTATTAGAGAGAGGGCAATACAGTTCAGGTAAGCCTCTTTCTCTCCCCCTGTTTCCCCTGCCAGCATAAACAGATAATTTTCATCCTTCACTAAACCATATTTAAGGGGGATTAATAAGTCCCTAAAACCACACCAACGACTTTTAGAACAACCTCTCAGAGATTTTGATTCCCGACTTCTTGAAGAAATGGAGAATATTATTTTTCTATAGCATTTGAGAGCGGGACGTAAACAAAAACCAAGCCTAAATGTAGCCCAAACTGGCTTGATAAGAAGGAAACACGTCCGGATTCAAGTTGAACCAATCAATAAATAGAAAAGATATGGCTGTTCTCAACGCTTCTAAGGCTGCAGTAAAAGTATTCAAAGGTTTCTTAGCCCACCTTGGTCTTAGTCCTCCAGTCCACTGATGGCAAAGAATAAAAGTGTAGGCACAGAAAACCAAGATAAAATGGCGCAGTCAACTGCTGTTATCTCCAACTTGATATTCGTTGAGTCCTAACCATCCCTTGGCTTCCCTGTAAAAAACTTATACCCAATTTCTTTGAGAATATGTATCAACTATCTACTGGGGTGTGATAACTGATGAAGAAACATTGGTCATAAAGTAGTCAATATCGGTGGCTTGAGAGAAAGTAGAAGCATTGATGACGATAGCAATATTACCCTTTCCACTTAAGGCTGATATTTCTACTTCTTTAGTTACTACCCATAATGTTTTGGGTTTATCTAACTGCAGTTCAATTTCTGTAAAAGCCTGTTGGGGTAAACTTTGTGCTAATTCATCTAACCGAATTATTTGTGGACTATCCTCTTGGTCACTGCCAAGGACTTTGGGATTTTTAGCTAATCCTCTTCAATACTTTCAATGGCGATTTTCTATCCTTAATAAGGAAGACCTATTGTGGCCATATCCAGGATCTATAATTACTATTCCTGGTTGATAAGCACGGCTCAAGGTCAGATCTATTGGTTTAATTCCTAACTCAGGTTTATTCTCAAATCGAGGGTCTTATTTCCCTTTGGGTAAAGAATCACCGTGGTGATATAATTCTATATGTAATGGTAAGCTTTTACTGCCATATAGATGTGTTGTTACTACTACTATTGCATTATCCCCTTTCCCAATTTCTCCAATATATTTTCTTCCTACTCCATCCCTAAAATTCCCGCTTTTTCTATGGACAGAATCATCAATTATTAAGCTAAATCCTCTGGTGATTCTCCTCTGACTACACTTGTTCATAATCTCTAACCGACGGTCATTGACTTGGGAACTGGACCAAGGTACTTCAGTTAAAAGGTGGTGTAATCGGTGGTAGGTCACCCCTAGGGTATTCTCTGCCATTTGAAATAGGTTTTTCTCTCACTTTCACCCAATCATCCCCCTAAATAATGTCTAAACTCTCTTCTTTCCCCTTTATGAGTAAAGACATCATCAAACCTTTAACACCATCTTTCAAACCATGGTGCCATTGCTGGGGCAGTGGTTTTTTTCATCAGCCTCTTTTAACGTGAAAGCTACACGGAAACCGCACCATACTCCTTTTTACTCTTAACTTTTGTTTAATTGCCGTTAGACACAACTCCTTAAATTGTGTCTGGGAAAACACGCTAAAAGTATTGACTTCTACAGACATAAGTTCAGAATATAAAAGAAGGATTTTAAAATCGTGACTTGATTATATCCAGATCAATATTTGAGCAATATTTAAGGAGGTGATTCAAAAATGGGTATACAAATTTATGACCTATACTCTACTCATGAAGTACAAATGATTGATAAACTAACGTCTTCAGAAATGAAAAATATCAATGGCGGTATCATGAACAGAAGAAGGAGAGACAGGAACCCAACTACAACAGATAGAAGCAACCTTTCCGCACTAGTGGCAGACATAAAGACTAATGTCGGTAACTGGAGATTGGAACTCAACAAAACAATTGATAACTTGAGAGAAGAAAGATTAGATTTTTGATAGACTGAAAATATTCAGATTCCCGATTTATTAAATAAGTCGGGTATTTCTTATATGGTCAGGAATTAACAGAAATTATACCATTATGGACTTTAGAAATGTTCCTATATAAACTTTTCATCTTTCCATTTATCGCCATCTTTTTCTAACTTTGTATTACATCATGACTCCTATCTATATCAATACTTGTTGCTGCCTGGGGGGAATGGGTAAGAAACAACTTTTACCTTTTACCCACCAAACCTGATTAGTATTTCAATGTGAGTTTTATATAATTGCCATTTCAAAAGACATAAAATCGTGATTAATGTCTAATCAACATAGCTTTAACCATTGAAATTATGGATTCTTCTCCATAAGAATAGAAGCATCAGTTAAGAAAATAATAACTTAACTGCCCACATGAATTCAACTAACTGAAAACAAGTCTCTTAGGAGGAAATTATGGCAAGTATTAAACTCTCTCAACTGCAAGCAACTGGTTCTGAATTGTTCCAAGATTCCGAAAGCTTTCTCAATGAAATGAGCGATGTCAGTTCCATCTATGGTGGTGGTTATGACAACGATGTAAGCGATATTTCCACATTGGAGAAATTGGCTGAAGCCTTCGTTAATGTATATGGTATTGGTCATATCGCTTACTTAGCTAAGTCCTACAGCTACAGTAACGGCTACTAATAGTCTTTTAGTTTAGGACTGAGCTAAACGGCTCTCTTGGGAATGAAGGTAAAAGTAATTTATGTGAATAACATAAGTTAATAAATTTACCAATCAACCAGGAGAGCCTGTTAAAAATATCTAACTCTGGGCAAATCACTTAAACAAATTAAATAAAAAATAAATGACAAGAATTATCATTGCTGATCTCCATCTTATTGATTCAGAGGTGTTTATCAATGAAATCACAAGTACAGATGAGCAATCTGTATTTGGTGGTCGATATGAATATCGTCCGCAAATTTTAGAAGTTGGGGTTAAAGCTCTTGAATTTATAGTTATGCTCGCAGCTATTGATGCTATTTCGTTCCTCACTACTTCATTCATAAGAACTGATTAATAGTCCAATTATTTGTGGTGCTTATTACAGTATTGATATAAAGTAGAAAGCGAATTATAAATCATTTCATCAGTCTTTTAATAATATGCCATTTCTCTTGAGTTCTCAAAATGTTTTTAACTATCTAATTTCCCAAGGACTGTGTAATCTAGAAGAACAGTCATTGAGCCAAATTGAGTTAAAAGCTGCCAAAAACTTTAATTTATTAGTCAGCTTACCAGATGGTAGTCAATTTTTAGTCAAACAAGAGCGTCTGAACCGAGAAGGTAAAACTCGTGGTGAGTTTATTAATGAATGGCAAGTACATAATTTTTTTCGAACATTCCTAGAAATTAGTCATTTACGCTCATGTTTATCAGAAGTAATTCATTTTGATGCTGAAAATTCCATCATTGTTTTCAATTATCTTAATGACTATCGTGACCTAGCAGAATTTTATGGACTAGAGAATATCTTTCCTACTAATATTCCTCGGTCAATTGGAGCGAATTTAGCATCAATTCATCGTTTAACTATCAACCGTCAAGATTATCGGGCGTTTTTCCAAACCTCTGATAATATAATAAATCACACAACTTCTACCCTATCTAGGGGATTAGATAGAATTACACCAGAAGTTTTTGGTTCAGTTCCTGCGGATGGTTTAAAATTCTTTGCACTTTATCAACGTTACGATAATTTAGATCAGGCGATCACAGATTTGAGTAATGCGGTCAATCCTTGTTGTTTAACTCACAATGACCTCAAACTCAACAATATTCTTCTCTCGTTAAATTGGCACACAGCCATTCATCCAGAATCACGCCTTATTGACTGGGAAAAAGGCGCTTGGGGAGACCCCGCTAGTGATTTAGGTGCAATTATTGCTAGTTATCTGCAAATCTGGCTATATAGCATGGTAACTAGTAAAACAACACCGATTGAAGAGTCTTTACGTTTAGCTGCAATTCCCTTACAACTGCTACAACCGTCCCTCTCATCCTTGGTAATTGAATATTTAACCAACTTCCCGGAAATTTTAGAACTTCGTTCTAATTTCCTGCAACTAGTTCTCCAATTCTCTGGTTTTTGTCTAATTCGTGCTATTCAAGCCAAATTGCAATATGAGAGGACTTTTGGTAATTCTGGTATCTGCATTCTCCAAGTGGCCAAGAGTTTATTGTGTCGTCCTCAAGCATCTATGACCACAATTTTTGGGATGGAAGCATCAGACTTGACCCCCACATCCTTATCTCATGTTTGATTTTGGATTTTGGACTAATTTTTCCCCACACCCTACAGCCATGCAACTATTAGATTCACTCCATACACAACTGTCCGAATTGCCGGAACAATTGCAAATATCACTGCAAGATATTGCGACTCAGATTGAAATTGCATCTCACCACTGTATTAAACATCCAAAGCACAAAACCATAGCGTTGCCAGAGTCGGTCATACCTCGCTTTGAGCAGTTACCATTAGAGATGCAGCAACAGCATTTAAAACTACAACTGCGTAATTTCATATACAGTGTTTATTATAACGTTGCCTCAAAGCCTATTATCAGTGCTGATGAGAAGGAAAGCAATAGGAAAATTAAGCAAAATCTTGAAAATAAGAACTTATTCGGCATAGATTTAGAATTTTACGATCGCTTACATACCAGGAACAAAAGTGAAGGCTACTGGAGTCATAACTGGCAGGTGGTCAGGGAAGAAACGGATGGCACTTTAGCAGTGCATAAGAATGGGTTAACACTGCATGTTGATCCAAATTTGCATCTGTTACCAACAGTTACCTCTTGGGTTGTTGGTAAGTTTGTATCTATCAAAATGCCAAAGAATTTGGTACAAAACGGGTTTTATATGGCTGTAGCTAATGCAGGCTCCCAAAATGGTCATAATATTACGCGAATATACTTTAATTTAACACCAGAAGGGGCAGCCGCCGTAATGGAAAGTTTAACAGTCCAACTAAATAATATTCCCATTTCTTTTTCCTTCAAAGCACTATATAATCCTCCCGATTATGGACGTTATGACTCAGCCGTGCTTTACTTTAACAAAGACCAATATGAGATAGTTCACCCAGCATTAGAAAGAATCTATGCAGATAATCAATCCTATTTTGATGAACCAGTGCCTTTGTTTACTAAGCAATTAGCACCGGGGTTAGCGTGTGCAGAAGAACCAAACCAAAAATTTGGTGATAAAGAAAGTTTTGGTACAAATCGTTGTCAAATTATCGCTAATGCTTTAGTTACTGCTTGGCAGCAAGGTGAACATAGTCCAGATAAAAGAATGGCATCTATTTTTAAGCAGTTTGCATCACACAAGATTCAGTTACAACGTCCTTATCTTAATGCTAACTCTGAGGATATTTACACTCCCTTGTCTTAATAGCATTAAGAATTGATCATCATGTCTAATGCTTGAATATGTCTAATGCTTGAATGCAGATGATTTTTGTGGGAGCTAGTATAGTTGATAAATTAGGTTAACTTCACATACAGGAGGTAATAGAATGATTAAAGGAAATTACGAACAAAATAAACAGTTCAATAAGATACTTCAGCAGTCACAATTTCGAGAAATTATCAAAGCTATCATCCTTGGTAAATATTCCTGGGCTTGTATTCTATTTCTCCATTTTTCTGGATGCGATCCTCTAGACTATATACCTCATGAAACTTACAGTAAGTTAATCCGAGAAAACTATATCTTTGCTGAAGATAATCATGATTCAATTCATGAAAACAAATTAAGACTACCTGGTATAAAATTAAGCTGGATTAATTTAAATAATGAGAACCACAGCTCAAATTAAAGTTGGGTGATTGGAGATGTCTATTGGGAACTGTGCAAATTTTAATTTCAACCAATTCCTATAAGCAATCATTCTTTGATAGAAAAATCCACCGAATTTATCTGGGAAATTATAAACAAAAACATCCCCGTTTCTCTAAGAAGTCGGGGATATGAAATTTGTTAGATTAAAGTATATTAAATATAGGATTCCCCTTTGATTTTTGAAAAAACTCAGTATAATTTTATTCCTTCTTTCCTGTTCCCTGAATCTACGAGTAGTTATGGCTTACACCACGCAACCTATCAGGAATCAAACCGGATTCCTATAAGTAGGTGGGTGTTAAAAATTATCGTTATGACAAGGTAAGAGGTGAACCAGCGTGGTCTTGGGGAGCCACTCAGGTGGAGGGGTTTCCTGGCATAAAGCAAGTAGTGTGGTTTCCCCCATGTAGGCGCTTCGCCTTCCCCCCAGGGTCCGACTGGAGAACCGGAAGGGCAAGAGGCACTCATGCAATAGGGAAGAGGTTTTGGTCAATTTTACTTTTCATTACATACTACTCTTCGACAAGCCGCTGCGCGTCTATGGTTCTTTTGTCCCTTCCTACTTATATACCAATTTGAACAATGACTGTGAAAAATGGTATTGCTCTAAACCTGATACAGTCAGGGATTCCCAATCCGAAATTATATTAGCAATTATATTAGCTGGCTTCACTCAACTTCTCTGAAGAAGATGGGGGATTTTGATGTTCTATGAGTTTGGCGACAATTTCTAATGTATTAACTTGTTGTTTTAACCAATTTGTAAATAACTCTCCCATAATTTTTAAGCGCATCTGTTCGTTTAACTGGGGTTTAATAATTTCTTCAACCATAATAATATGCGCTCCTTTAGGTGTAATTATGGGTTTGAGAATTTGCGGTGGATTAGCTGCAAAAATTGCCGATGCTATTTCTGGTCTAAAATCGTTACGTTTCCGAATACCTTGATATCCTCCAGCACGACGAATTTCTGCATTGTCAATATATTGACGAGCAATTTCTTGGAAACTTATTTCTCCTTCTTGCAGAGAATAAAATATTTCTAAAGCTAAATCTTCATCATCTAATATTACTTCATAAGTTACTGCTCCAGTATAATCGAGTTGATGAGCATAAAAAAATGGTTCAACTTTATCTGCAAATAAATGATTAGCTAACTTGGCTGATAGTAGATTGAGCTGGGCAATTTCTTCAAAATTATCCAAAGAGAGATAATGTTTTTCTAACCAAGCCCAAGTGTCTTCTGCTTTAATCAGTTTATTGGCTAATCTAAGACTATCTGCTGCCTGTTGTAGTTCTTGGATTTCGATTTGAATACCCTCTTGAACAGCAGTATCAACAATAGTCCTCCTGGTGGCGACCGCTTCTAATAAATTAGGGATTTGGCAAGTTATTCTTACATGATCAACAATATCTTCATGGGAAACAATTATAACTTTTGACATAATCTAATCCCTCAATTTCTAGGTATTTATAATCTTAAATTCTCGCTTTATCTTGAGAATTAATTTTAATTAACCGATGTAATGAAAATCTAAATGCTCATATTCCCAACTTCTCTCATAAATTGGGAATCCTGTTATTCAGGATCTCTCATCTCTAAAGTTCTAGACCATTCTTTTGTAGTTTTTTGAAAGGATCTAAGATAAAGTCAATAACTCGACGCTGACGGACAATTACTTCAGCAGTTGCTGTCTGACCTGGCGTGAGAGGAATGCGTTTATTACCCGTTTGAATATAAGGTTGATCCAATGCAATTTCTAACTGATATGTTTCCTGACGGGTCGGGCTATTTTCCTGAATTTTAGAATCAGGTGAAATCGAAGTTACGTACCCTTGCATCACACCATATTCTTGGAAAGGATAAGCATCAAATTTAATTTTGACTGGCATTCCCTCCTTCACAAAACCACTTTGCCGGCTAGGCATTTCTGCTTTTAAAATTAAAGCCGCACCTTTGGGCGCAATTTGCGCTATCATTTGTCCTGGTTGCACCACAGACCCCGGCTTTTTAATGGGTAATTCAAAGATTGTCCCATCAATAGGCGAGCGCACTACTCGTTGCTGTAACTGCAACTGTAATGATGTAATCTGACTCTTAGTTTGAGAAATTTCTGATTTCAAAGAAGTAATTTGTGTTTGCAGATCTTTATATTGTTCCTGACTTTTTAGTAACGTGAGCTTACCTGCTTGGACTACACTTCCATAGCTATTTTCCTCCTCTTGTAAACGGAATTTTGCCTGTTCAATATCTGACTGAGCTTGACTCATAATTGAATTATATCGACTTAATTCTTCCTGTAGATGCAACTCAGATTGTTGGATATTAGCTTTAGCTTCTTCCTGCAAGCGTTCGCTATCTTCTGCTGTTTTCTCTACTTCTACAACTCTGGTTTCAGGAATTGCACCTTCCTGTAACAGTAGACGATAGCGTTTAACTTCTAATAAGTCTCTACTCAAACGACGTTTGGCTAACCGATGAGAAATTTGAGTAGAATTTATGTTCTGTTCTACTTTATCAATTTGAGCAAGTTTTTCCAGTTTTTGCAAATGATATGCACTTTGTTTCGCATCCAAGTTTTGCCGTGCTTGATTAAGTTGAGCCAGTTTTTCCAAAGTTTGAGACTGATTTTGTCGTTCTTGAATATTAATCACCAATAATACCTGATTTTTGAGTAATTCTAATTGTCCCTGACGATTTACTAAACCTTCTAACTTAGCTTGACTTTGCTGAATTTCAGTCCGCAGAACTTCAGATTCAATTTCTACTAAAACCTGTCCAGCTTTAACATTTGTACCTTCTTTCACATTGACAGCAATAACACTACCAGTAACTACACTATCTAATTTTTGGGTGGATCCTTTAGGTTCTATTCTTCCACTAGCATTTCCAGTTTCATCAACTTTAGTAAACATTACCCAAGGTAAAGCTACTACTGTAAAACTAATCAGTAAATACAGCATTGAGCGTGTCCAAGCTTTGGGTAAGGCATCTAATAATTCTTCTGTACCATAAAACCAGTCGTTAGTTTTACCTGCTGTTTGTGTCTCATGTAGACTGGATGAAGATTTGACCTGTCCTGAGATGAAAAGAGTAGATGATGAATTGTAAGTTGACTGTGGCATAACCAAATTTGGATTAATAATATTAGTGTTTTGGAAAAACTGTTACACATGAATAATTAACCGCAGATTGACGCAGATTAATGCGGATGAAATCCCCTGATACAATCTTGAATATAAGTTGTAAATGAAGCATATATATTAGAGACGTTGTATACAACGTCTCTGAGTTTGAGTTGGAGATTGCCGATTGTGAATCAAAAATACCTAACCAAATCCACTGTTGACTATTAACTGGTAACTGTTAACTGATTCAGCCTGTTGACGCTAGTTGTTGTTGATTAAGATAGTAATAATGTCCTCTCTTGAGAATTAATTCTTCATGAGTACCACTTTCAACTAAAATCCCCCGATCTAAAACTAAAATTAGGTCAGCATGACGCACGGTGGAAAGACGATGGGCGATAATAAAACTCGTGCGTCCTTTGAGAATTGTTTTCAGATTGTTCTGAATAATGCGCTCAGATTCTGCATCAAGATGACTGGTTGCTTCATCTAATATTAAAAGGCGCGGACTTCCTAATAATGCACGAGCTATTGCTAGGCGTTGGCGTTGTCCCCCTGATAACATTCCTCCACCTTCACCGATTTGGGTTTCATAACCCATAGCCATGCGTTTAATAAACTCATCTGCACCTGCAAGTTGGGCTGCTTCAATAATTTCTTCTAGGGTAGCTTCTGGATGAGCTATGCTAATATTTTCTCGAATTGTACCGCCAAATAAAAATGTATCTTGGTCAACAACTCCTATTTGCGAGCGCAATGAATGCAGAGAAATACTAGCCACATCTTGATTGTCAATTAATACTCGGCCATCTGTCGCTGGATATAAACCCAAAATCAACTTAGAAAGAGTTGTTTTCCCTGAACCACTCCGCCCTACAACTGCAACAGTTTGTTCAGGTAAGATCTCAAAACTGAGATTTTCTAGGATGTTAATATCGCTTTCAGCATGATAGCGAAAAGTTACATTGTCAAAATGTAAATGGCCACGTAATCTAGGTAATATTTGACGTGAGTGAACTGCTAGATCCTCTTCTGGGCTTGCTTCTAAAACATCATTAATTCGTTCTGTAGAAACTATCACTTCTTGTAACTGATTCCACAAACTAATTAACCTTTGGAAAGGCTGAATAACGTTACCTAGTAACATATTAAAAGCTACTAGCTGTCCAATGGTTAACTGGTTCTGAATTACTAACCATGCTCCAAACCACAATAATCCTGTACTGGCTATGGCTTGAATTGTAGAACTAATAATTTCCAGTTGATTTCCAATTACTTGAACACTGAAGTTTTTCTTAGTCAAATTATTCAGCAATTCTTCCCAACGCCATCTTACTGTTTGTTCAATAGCCATTGAGCGAATCGAGGAAATTCCCGTTAAACTTTGAATTAAGTAACTATTTTCTTTTGTCACCGCCGTAAAAACTTCACGACTAGTTCGTCTTAAAAAAGGTGTGGCAAAGAGGGCTAGTAATACAAAGGGTGGTACAATTGCCAAAACCAATAAAGCCATTGAAGGACTGTACCAAAACATCAAGCTGATGTAGATAAATACTGTCAGAAAATCTAAAACAATAGATAGTGCTTCACCAGTTAAGAAACGCTGAATTTTTTGATTCTCTTGGACACGAGAAACAATATCACCAACGTAACGAGACTCAAAAAATGAGAGAGGTAAACGAAAGGTATGTTTAATAAAACCTACCATCAAGGCCACACTAATTCTGTTAGCTGTGTGGTCTAGTAAATATTGTCTGAGTCCATTGATAACAACACGAAATAAGCTAAAAATAAGTAACCCAAACCCAACAGTATTTAAAGTAATGGTGCTACCTTGGACAATTACTCTGTCTAATAATAGTTGAGTAAATAAAGGTGTCACCAATCCAAATACTTGAATTAACACTGAAGCAACAAATACTTCTAGCAGTACCTGGTAATGAGGTTTTACTAACTCAAATAACTGCCAAAATGGTGTGTTAGCTTCTGGGATTGTTTGAAGTGAGTTTGTTGGTTGTAATAACAATGCATAACCAGTCCAACCTGCTTTAAATTCTCGAATAGACAGATTAAGTTGACCGATAGCAGGATCGGCGACAATTACCCATTTTTCGGTAATTTCATAGACGACGATGTAATGTTTACCCTCCCAGTGTGCAATCGCAGGTAACGTTTGTTGTGCTAATTTATCTAAACTAGCTTTCACCGGACGAGTAGCAAAACCGATACTTTCAGCCGCCGCAGTTAAACTCCGCATAGATGCACCAGCACGGTTAATATTAGCCAGTTCTCGCAAGCGATTAATGGTAAAATTCTTACCCCAATAACGACTAATCATCACCAAACAAGCCGCACCACAATCAGAGGCGCTTTGTTGTTCACAAAACGGATAGCGTTTACTAACTTTACGCCACCAATTTCCAGCGGTGACAGTAGGACTAGGAAAGTATTTCTGGCTTTGTTTTGGTTGTGATTGTTCCTGGATTGTGGTTTGGGGAAATTGAATCACATTGCGGCTTCTAGCCTTAACTTCGCGCTTGATTGGTTCTGTAATTGGCTCATTTTCTACATCAATTAACCTACTTAATTGCGGCCAATATTGTAGTGCTGTTTGCAAATCAGCATCATGCAAAATGTATACTCTGCTGGGTTGTGTTGCTTGCCACTTTTCCTTGTGGGGATTTACATAAATGTTACCTGGCGTTAATTTTTTACCCTGACAATGTTGTAATTCCCCCTGACACACTAGCAATAGTTTGGTATTTTCGGTCACTTGAGGATTTAGAGAACCAATTTCTAGATTTTGTTTTGCAAATAGAGATAATGCTGTTAGTATCTCCTCTACCGATTCATGACGAGGTGTAGCAGAGTTTTGAGATAATAACACCAGTATATCCCAAAGTTCTGCCTTTATGAATAGGCGATCGCTCACACCCACAAATCTATTAATTACCTCCTGGGGAAGATAACCGACCTTTAAATTTACAGAAGCCCTCGCTACATAAGCACTAAAATTTTGTTCGGGAAATAAAGTCAACTCCCCAAAAGATGAACCAGAAGTCAAAGTTGAAATCAAATTATTTCCACCATCCAATAGCCTGACCTTACCCGACAAAACTAGATAAATTCCTGGTGGTGCTGTTGTCGATATCCAGAATTGTTTGGCTATTGGTGGTTCAATAATATCTAATGCTTGAACACAATTTTCAAGTTCTTGATCTGATAGCGAATCACCCACAATTTTGGTAATTTGTGTTGCTAAATATGACTGAGAAAACGCTGATGGCATTTCCTTACCTCGCTGGCAATATTAGTTATTGGTCTGAATCAAGTTAAATGACCAACTGAAACTAGGTTCGGAACTAGATTGCAAATCGCAAATTGTGATACTAGAATCCTGATTTGGCGCATTTGTTGATGGTTGGGAAATTTTGCGTTTAGTAGAAAGTCCCATTTGTTTAAGCAGGCGATTAATATGGCGATCACTAATTTCAATCCCCAACTCATTTGCTAAATGTTTACTTAACCATTGAGCCGTCCAATACCCAAAAGCATAACCATATTCACGTGGACTATGACTAACCAGTTCTTTCAATCTTTCAATATATTGACTATTTACAGTCTTGGGTCTACCTATCCTTCTTTCATTCCATTTATGAGCTATACCAGCTTCAGCTATACCTATCCAATACCTCGCCATCTCCTGAGAACAGCCAATAATTTCACAAATATGAGATTGCGATCTACCCATATCTGCTAACAACATGATTTCAATCCTGCGTCGATATTCTGGTTGTAAATCAGATTGCAAATTTTTCAGCAACACCTTACGCTGAAACGGTGTTAAGAACTTACTTTCGTGAGCATCGTAAATTTCAGAAACTGTGTTTTGATTAGAAGATGAGGACATAATTCTTACCAGTTGCTGTCTACTGTAAAATTTGGGCAAATTTTTACCTTACATCTGTTACTAAAATCCAGATGCACTATTAATCAATTAGTATTGGACAGTAAAAACCTCAATAGCTGTCAGTTAAGGAAAAAATAAAAAGGTTTTAATTTACCCCCACATTTACACCTTAAATTCCAGTATCAGCCCTTGATCAATAATTACATAAATGCAACTTAGAGCTTATTGTTAGCCCTAATTTTGAGGATGTGTTTGAACACTGCAATACAGGTTCATACAGCAGCCTCCAAATATTTAAATTAGTTGGGTTCTGATTAACCAACCTGAGGTAAAACCTGTTATAACAATACATTGAAGCCTGAAGATTGCTAATATCAGACAAGGAATTTATCTATTTCTTAACGCTAGCTTAAAAATAGTATTTTCTCATCAGCAGATTGTCGTAAGTCTGAAATTTTTCGGAAGAGAAATCACAAGAAAAATCCACAATTCCTCAGTTTTTATCTTTCCTTACTATTATTCATCTTAAAATACTCCTACATCTTTAGCAAAGATTAATATGAAGACGTAAAATCTTTATATAATCTTTACAATAAACTTATATTAAAGTTATATTTTTATAATAACCACTCTAGAGGGAAGATTTCAAGAATTTAGAATTATTAATCAATTAGATTATCAGTTATTTAAAATAATATTAGATCCTTTTGTGAGATTATAAAAATCAATATTTTTTCAACATCAAATAGATAAATATCTATCTTGGGTAATAGAGAGATATCTTCTATTACCATCTCAAATATACTAAAGATGTATCTATCTTCCGAAGGAAGATCTTTAGTTATTAATAAAACCCTTAAAAAATAGATAAGTTAAGTTAAAAAATCTAACTTTCGATAAATTAGCAAACAGTAAATATGTGGTAAGTGATAGGAACTTAATGAAGTACCAAATGAAGAAGTTTTTTTAAAATTTAAAAAAGTTAAACTATACCCCACACCCTGTTTTCTGTCACCTACTATAGGAATCTTATTTGAACCTATCAGGAATCAAACCGGATTCCTCTATATAGAGAAAGAAGCAGTGTAAATTTTAAGCTTCCAGTATCAGTTATATAAATTGCTAATTTATACAGTGAGCGTTATCCTATTTGGGAAAAATAGGGTTCTCATAATTGAGACAGAAGTGTAATAGCGATAAATCCTACCAGCCGTGAGGACGGTTCTACCGTAACTTTTCAATTTCCCAGCCTACTTTTAGTGCTAAAGCTTGTAATCAAAAATTTTTAATTGCTTAGACCTTCCAGGAAAAACAACCACCAGTAGTTACAGCTTATTGTCATTGGTGTAAAAATCATCTAATCCATAAAATGATGAATGTTGAAACATCCACTGTGATGTATTTCATGGTTAGACAGAATTACTAACTTTGTTGGTAAAGGTGAATTTAGGTGCCGTTCACGTCTTTCATGTTTTTATATCTAATCTATAAGATATTATGAGTGTATATTTGCCATTCTGGCAGAACTTTACACTTTACACCGATTCAGCACACCGATTCAGCTATTTGAGCGGCTTGCAGTACATGGTAAATGTAGTACATGGTAAGAGATGATTTATAAGGTAAATCTTTAGGAGACAAGAGGAAGTAGCATAATTCTAGTCATAAGAGCATATATAGCCCCTTCCCTCATTTGTGTTAAACGCTCATAATCCTTGCTTAGACGAGGATATTGGTTAAACCACCCAAATGTTCTTTCTACTACCCAGGGTTGTGGTAAAACTTTAAATTCTTGCTCAGTAGGTCCTATGACTTCAACATGAGCTTGAGTCAGGAACCAAACTGCAAGTGCAAATTTATCACCGTCATAACCGGAATCAACCCATAAAACTTGGACCTTTTCCAATAATTCTGTGGGTTCCTCTAGCAGTTCCATTAGTGCATAGGCAGCAAGTATTCGTTCTGGGGCATTCGCTTCACTAACAACAACTTTCAACACAAGTCCCAGGCTATCAACTAAAGTCTGCCCCTTTCTTCCTTTTACCTTTTTACATCCGTCAAAACCATACACATCCCCTTTTTTTGGTCAGTGTTGACCGACTGACTGTCTGCAGCGAGCGCGGTAGGTTGTGTTGATTTACCTAATTTCGAGCGAACTTGACCACCCAATGTATGGTTGAATTTTTCCCAAATCCCCTGGAGCTGCCATTTCCTGTAATAGCTATATACCGTTGACCTTGGCAGGAAGTCACCTGGAAGCATATTCCATTGACATCCAGTTTTCAAATGATAATAGATGGCATTACATATTTCACCCATATCTGTTGTGGGTGGATGCCCTCCTTCTTTAGCTGGTGGAATCAATGGGGCCAGGATTTCCCACTCCATATCAGTTAAGTCTGTGGGGTAAGACTTTCGTGCCATGATTAGCTATGTAAATACACTACATTTTATGTATCCTATCCTTCTAATATTCCTTTTCTACTCCCCTTTACATTTACTTTATCAGCCTCTTAATGTATTCGTATAGTGTTTAGAAAATTGAATCAAATATTCACTTCTGGAATGCTCTTAAGCTGGGTACTACCCACCCGACTATACTAGTAGAGTACGGCGTAAATATAGCAACCATTTAAAATAGAAGAAAAGCCTACTCCATAAGATTTTGGACTTTTGAATTTCACCTTGCAGTACTATCGTTAGGGGACAAAGGTAAGGGGTAAGAGGAAAAGAAAAATCTTTAACCTAAGAGCATGTTTGAAAAGTTTTAGGAGGTACAAATTGTCATTTTGAGGGCAATTCAATGGAGCGTATCCCTTCTGGACACTGCATGAACGTGAAGCGTGCCGGAGGCTCTAGAATCTAGGTTTTGAGCGTGTACTGAGATGTTTTATTCCGCTCCGCTGCATTCAACATGCTACAAAGACCGACTTTTCAAACAACCTCTAAGACCACTTACCTTTCCTCGTCCTTTTAGGGTATGGGGAAAACTGTCTTTCCCTACACCGCACAACTCATACCTCAGACCCTGTTTTCGGTCAGTCATACTCCTCAACTTCCTATATCAAGATGGTAGTTATAGCAACGGATAAGGAGGTTAGGACATCAAGTGATAGCGTGGTATAAGCCATTGATGAAACTCTATGCACAACAGAGTTTTACTCCTGAATTCTGACTCCTGCTATAGCTATGCTGATTTTTTCTCTCTGTGGCTACCGCGTACTTCTGCTTTTTGCTTACCCCCTACTTCCAGATAAGCAATATCTTTAATTTTGCTCAAGCAAGCAGATGCTAGATGAGTATCACACCTTTTCTCTGTTGCTGGTTTAGCAAGTTTCAGACTTTCATTCTGTTGGGTATTTGACCTACTAATACGAGAGTTTTCTTTGAGTAATCGGTTATAAGTGCGGTAAGGAATGTAATGCAAAGGATTGTAACCAACAAACCGCAGCATTAAAACACAAGCCCAAGAATACTTACCAGCTAGGATAGCTTCTATTACTTGGTCAAACTGTTCAGGATTGATTTTCTTCTCTAAGTTGCTACTTTTACCAGAAATGTCTTGATTCATAATGAGTGTTAGTTTTATTTGAATGAAGTTGACTAGTCCAGTTGTTTTGAGTCTTATTGTGTCAAGTGCTATTTACAAACTGCAATACTAGTCCACCACACCATCTTTGATGAATTCACAATGGGAAGATCATGTATATTCTTTCCATGGGTACCTTGACCCACCAATTCTGGTTTGGTTGATTACTAGCTTTGAGACAGCAGTTGAATTAATTACAGGAATATATTGGTAATGGATTAGTACTGAAAATTGAAAAAGTAGATAACCTTTTCAACAGGCACATCCCGAAATTTCTCAAGTTCTCAGAGGTTGCTGTAACTCCCAGTGGAAAAGGCTTTTTCTAAAACTGCTCTGTTGTTTTGTATGTGTATGGATACTTTTGAGCCAAGTTTTAGTTTCCACAGTGTTGGTTGCTGTCTGGGTAGTTTTCTGTATGTCGAGGAGCAGCTTCAATAAATTAATTTTCAAAGCTAAAGCTCTTCGGGTTGCTTGTTCTGCTCTAGCTATAATCTCCCCAAGGGTTTGAGTCTTTAAAGAACTATGAGCCATCCCATCTATGATTTTCGTTCCTTGGGTGTGGCTGACTTTGACAATCTTTCCTATCCACACCCAAACCACAACTATGGGATAGAAATCTAACTTGCTCCCCCAAACTAAATACAGAAGGTTTGAAAACACCTCAGTTTCAAAGGATGCTGACCTGTTGCTTATATTCTTAATTGCTATGTCACTACTTGTTCGTAGGACTGATAAATTTAACTTTGGTAAAAGTACAAGACTTTCATGAATAGATGCCTGACGAGGATGTAACTCAGAGAGTTTGACCCCTACAAGACCCCGCTGGCTTGATGTTTCGACTGCATTTGACCTGATGATTTGTTTCATGACCTGACCTGTGATTGAAAACCTGACTGTTTTTAATCAAGTCTGTGTGCTGCTTTGCTGTATTGACCCTGTTGTGCAGTTTTGTAACCTGGTGGTTTGAGTTGCTGATGAAAGACAACTACCATTGGTTACTTCTCGGCTGTAGCTTTTGCTGATTCGTAAATGAAAGGTAAAAGTTTACCATCTTTCTGTAATCTAGTGGTCTTAGTAGATGCTGTTGTGTCTTCTAAAAATTAGACAATCTTGAGTTGAATAGATGTTCCCTGGCTATTATTGTATAACTTACGGCTGAGAATTAGTAATAATTTTCAGTGAAGTCTTATAATTTTCAATTGAGCCGAGAAGATCATTCATATTAGGATCTAAATAGCTACATTCGTATTTATACTATTTTTTGTCGCTAATGTCATCTGCCAATTTTGCAGGCTTATAAGTTAAATTTACTGAATATCTCAGAATGTTCATTTGAGGGTTGTGCAACTTTGACTTTTGTCCCATTTTTGTTAAAAGAATGGGGGGTGTCACCCCTCATTTTATCTACTAAAAAACTTTTATTATCTGTAGTTTAACAGCAAATATTACTAGTTATTTAATTTCAGAAGCCTTATAAATAAACAGGCTTAGACCTTTTTCTAAAAGCCTTATTCGTTATTTTTAGCATAATTAGCCCTGAAAGTTTAGTGATTATATATTGTTATATGTTTTTCTTGGAGGTGTTCTCTGAAAATCTTTTCATCCATACCTATTACCTATAAGTGCTAGTCATATCTGACTCATAATTACCTAAGAACAGGTCAGTGCATCCAGAACCTAAATGGTTAAGAATACTATCTTAGAATATGATGTATTTATGTTCTTGATAACACAAACTTTTACAATAAAAAACACCCATAAAGGGTGTGTTTACTAAAACTTTAGCATCTTAAATCTGTATGCAATTATATAATCAACGAAATCAATCTAAATTAAGCGATAAAATACACCTATGAGTTGATTTTAAATAAGTTATATTTTTTTTGATTAGGCAGGAAGTTTACTAATTTCGGTAGGAAAAATTACATCTTCTGTTTCAGCTTTATTGAGTACAGGTTTCAACAGTTAGTTGTTATTAATTTGCCACAAGTAAATGCTGGAGGATTAATACTTCGCTTTAGTAGCATTATTTAATTTGTTGAGTCCTGGTCTGAGATAATTAACTCTCTTGGCTTGTTACTTGCTAATTAGAATTAAAGGAGTTATAATGTAATTCCCTCAAGCTATAACTCGCTACCAAAGGTAAAGAGTGAAACGACTTGTAAACCTGACATCATCAATCAAGACGGTTTTTCCTGCTTTTACTTTCACTACATAGACAGAGCTAAATTTCTTTTTGCTGTGGTTTTTTCTGGGCAAGAGTTTAGAAAAATCTCTTTTTGTCTGTCATCTAACCGCTTATTACCATATGTTTGTCAAACCATGTTTTATGGTTGATGAGGATTTTGCTGTTTTTGTCTCTGGTAATCATGTTTCTGATTTTCCTGGGGGATAGATTGTGAGAGAAGGTGAAAAATCGCAATCTGGGATTGTAGTAATGGACAGAGTAGTGAGGACATAAATTAATAGGCTCTTTTTTACCTGAGTTCTGTTTCCTGCTATATAACAGGTCTGAATACTTGCCCGTTCAGGGAAAAAGGGTGAAAACCTTGACTTTGTACCCATGCCAACCTAATAGCATGACACGAGTCTCAAGGTTTAAATCTTTCAACTCTTACCATTACTTATTTTTTCTACGGATTCCGGAAATAACCGGAAAATACTATCACATTTATTGAGATAATTATTTTTCCCAAGTAGGTATTATCTATTACCAGAGATGGCGGAGATAATAAGAGTATTTAAATGAACATCATATAAATTGCCCAAATAGCCATTGGGCGCAGATAGGTACTAGCGCGAAAAGTACCAACGGGGGTAATGGCTTCGGGGGTGCGAAATTGTAAACCATTGTCGTAAATTTGCTCAACAACGGCTTGCGTTAACTGCATAGCTTCATTTTTCATACCCATCTGCACTAGGAAAGCTGCTAAACCAAAGTTAATTCCAGTCCATACTTCTAGAGGATGGGTGGCTTTGGGGTTTTCTGGAGAACCGTCGGGAAGAACGCCGTTAGCTGCACCAAACTTACCATCATAAAACTTTACAAAGCAGGCTTCATATACTGTTTGCAAGGCAGAATGGGCATGATTACTGGGGACAATATCCGGTAAACCCAGTAACCGCGTGTAGAATTGTCCACATAACTGGTCTGCCATGACTACATCAGAACCACTTTCACTGTCTAAGCGGTAATACTGACCGTTCCAAAGCTTTTGTTCATAAATTGGTCTTGATTGTTGTAACCAAGATTGATAAATTGATTTTTGCGATCGCAATTTGTCTGTCTTCTCTGTGTTCTCTGTGCCTCTATGGTTTGTTAAAATATCAGCTATTGCGATAGCACTTTCTAAAGCCGCTAACCACAACCCGCCACAATATGCACTAACACCATTTAACAGCCAATCATCAAAGGTTTGATCAGGTGCGCCAGAATTTTCTGGTATTCCATCACCATCTAAATCAAAGGTTTTCAAATAATCGAGAGTCTGCACAATTGCATCCCAACAGTCTACCAAAAATTGTACATCGTGACTACCTGTAAATAGAAAATCTCGGTATACTTGCAATACAAAATCGCTACTTAAGTCTTTCCATAAGTTGCAATCTTGATAACAGGTGTAGTTGGTTTTTTCCCACACCCATTCATTTGGTGCGCCTAAGTCATGGGGTGTAGCTTTAGCTACTTTGCGGATGGCTTTTTTTGTTTCAGCACCAATTGTATAATAATAGCCAATCACTCGCAGATGATCATCGCTGTGGGGAATTGCCCGTGCAAAGGCGCGAATTACTGACTTTTCGAGTTCTGGGAATAAGATTAGTAGGGCGAAAGAACCATATAACCTGACATCTAAACTTTCATACCAACGGTAATCTAAACATTCTAAGACAGCAAACTGACCTATGGGATCAATTTCTGAGGCTGCACTCCAGAGAGTTCCACCGCTTGTGAGGTCATAAAGTTCGTTAAAGAGTGCCATCTTAAACCATTCTGGCAAATCTTCGCGGTCAAGAATCGGTTTTTGCCAATTTTGAATCTGCGCTCGCCAAACTTGATATTGTTCTAGTCCTCTAGATGTGATTGCAAAAGCATTATCACCATAGCGACTAAAAAAATCTGTATATCTACGGTAATAATTAATGCCCTCAGCAAATTCCGTTACAGGAAAATCCCAAGCCAGAGTAAAGGGAATTTCCAGAGTTTCCCCTGGTTGGAGAGTACAACGCACAGCCAAGGCAGCCCCTAACCGTGTATCTGCATCTGCGGGAGTTGCATTCAGATAATTAGGCAAATAACCATCAGTTGAAAAGCTTTCCCAAAGATCCGCACCTGAACCGACTGGATTAAAATGCGTATGATAAAATACTTCCATGCGGGGATTTTTAGGAGTAGCAATACACCAGCTACCATCACCTTCCTGTATAGGTAAACCAGTAGGCACACGACCCAAAAAACAGCCAAAAAATTCTGTATTTTCCACTATATGATTGTAGTTTCCTTTACTTTCACCTAAACGCGGCTGATATTCATAAACCGGACTCCCATCATCCCGTATCTGCAAATCAGGAGATTTCAGAGCATTAGTAAACCAACCCACTATGTTTTCCCAAGTCAGCATGATACTGAGGGTAATAGGTGCATTTGTGGGGTTATGTGCTTTCCAAACAAAAACAGCTACAGGATAACTAGTTTCTTGATAATTATTTGCCCAAATAGGGGAAAACTGCTCACAAGTTAGCTGGGTTTGCAAGACATTTTCATAAACAAACCAGCTGCGAGGATAAAGTGCATGATAGGTGCCGGTTGCTTGGGTAGTAGTTGATGGTGGATACCATTGCCAACTTTGTAGAGTCCCATCTTCCGGGATTTCGGTCGATAATGCATAAGCTTTAGAAGATGAACCAGTAGATTCAAATACACTAAATTGGCAAGATGGAAAGGATTTGAAGAGATGTTCACCACCGTCAATGTGCCACAGATTAAAGTCTCCTCGTGAAGAACGGCCAATACAACCAGCACCAAAACCCCCCAAAGGCATTCCGTGCCATGGTCCATCATCTATATTACTCACATAGCGGACAGTATAAGGCTTGTCCCAACCTAACCCGATGGGACGCTGCCAACTACAGGAGGGAATTTCTGGGAAGGGGGAAGTTGTCATTATTTTTCGGGAACAGGAAATAGGGAACAGAGAAGAGGCAGGAGGCAGGAAGCAGGAGGTAAGGAAGGGGCAAGAGTAAGAATTTATTTTTCTTCTCTACAACGCCAGTCGTCTCAAGTCGGGAAACCTGCCCACGACCCTGGATCCCCTACAGACCACACCCTGTTCCTAATTATTCTTCGTCTAATTCAATTTCTTCTTCCTCTTCTTCTCCATTGACTTTAGATACAGAGTTAGCAGAAACTACTGCCCCTTTATCTAGCTTTTCACACACTAACTCTCTAATCTTGTCAGCAAATTCTGTTTTTTCTTCTAAATATCTGATAGCGTTATCTCGACCTTGGGAGATGTTTTCACCGTTATAACTGTACCAAGCACCTTTACGCAGGAGAACTCCTGTTTCTTCTGCTAGGTCAACTAAACAACCTAGGGTAGAAACTCCCTTACCAAAAATAATGTCAAACTCAGCGATTCTAAAAGGTGGTGCTACTTTATTTTTGGCTACTTTCACTTTGACGCGATTACCAAATTCATCAGAGCCTTTTTTTAAGGTTTGAATCCGGCGAATATCTAGACGCACGGAAGCGTAAAATTTCAAGGCGTTACCACCAGTTGTGGTTTCTGGACTACCGTAGGTGACACCGATTTTTTGCCGCAATTGGTTAATAAAAATTACTGTGCAACCAGATTTACCAATATTACCTGTAATTTTTCTGAGGGCTTGGCTCATTAATCGGGCTTGTAAACCGACGTGAGTATCACCCATATCGCCTTCGATTTCAGCGCGGGGTACTAGGGCGGCTACGGAGTCAATGACGACAATATCAACTGCGGCAGAACGCACTAGTTGATCAACAATTTCTAAGCCTGCTTCTCCTGTGTCAGGTTGGGAAACGAGTAAATTTTCAATATCTACACCTAATGCGCCGGCGTAGGTGGGATCTAGGGCGTGTTCTGCATCAACGAAGGCAGCTATACCGCCGTTTTTTTGTACTTCTGCAATCGCATGAAGAGCTACTGTAGTTTTACCAGAACTTTCCGGTCCATAAATCTCAATTACCCGCCCTTTGGGTAGACCTCCACCCAAGGCTAAATCCAAAGTCAGCGCCCCAGTGGAAATAGTTTCTACACGCATCCGGGTAGCATCACCTAAACGCATGATTGCTCCTTTACCAAAACTGCGCTCAATCTGGTTGAGTACCATCGTCAGTGCTTTTTGCTTGCCAGAAGTATCTGCTGTGTTGGTTGCCATTAGAGTCTCTAAATATAGGATTTAAGGAAGTTTACGTTGGAAGCTTAATTAGAACAGATATACTATCTTAACCGGAAAGTGCGCGATTGGTACTCTTGGAAAAAAAGGTTGAGAAGATTGTAACGCGATCCAGACGGCGTGACTATTATAATAGGGCATTGGGCATTGGGAATTACTTTGCCTGTGGACTCCTGGTTATTGCGATTTCGGTAAAATAATACACAGAACAGCTAGCAAAAATGCCAATGCAGGAGCTATATAACTGACTATCATCGTTATCCCTAGGGTAAACACATATCCAAATACACTCACTGCCAAAGAGAACCCACCAAAATAGCTGCCAATACCTAAACCAGGCCAGTGAGGGGGCATTAATTCTAAGATAAATGGAATTGCCCCATTGACAATCAAACTGAAACCCGCTGCTATAAAAAGTATAGAGAGAATCTCTGGGGGCATATAGACCATTAACACTATTAAGAAGATAGTTGAAATAATACCTCCGAGCATTGCCCGACCATTACCTACTTTGGTAGCGCAAAATCCAGCAGGTAAAGCTGTAAAGGCAAGAGCTAAACTAATGATGCAGAGCATGATTGCAGTGACATCGTTTGTATTGAATTGGGGTTTCAGGGTTTTGCCTAAACCATTCATGAGGAAAAGCGAACCCCAAGTAATGCTAGAACCTGTGAGAAAAATAAAAGATAGGTTTTGAAAAGGTATTTTTGGTGTTTTTAGGTTTTGTAATTCTGTTGGTATTTCTGGCGCGTGCAAAAACCGCAGTGTAAATGCTGCTGCCAGAAGAACAAAAGATGTGATCGCAAAAGCCCAAACTGGCCCTAAACTCAGAATAAAGGTATTAGCAACTCCAGGAAAAGCACTAATCAGACCCCCTGCTAAAGTTACAAAACTGAATGCTAAAGGTAACTCAGCAGGCATTAACTACTTTAGCAACAAGGCAAAAGCTTGAGAAGGAAAGACTGTCATTGCTAACGCCCAAGCAGCTAAAATACTGCCGATCACCTCACTTCATGGGACAAAAGTAGCAACACACGGAATAGCAATAAACAAAGTTGACGCGAGAATCACACCAATGGAAATGAAAGGAAAGCGAGTTCCGAATTTCCGTTGATTTTGATCGGAAAGTCCCTCTATTAGTGGTTCCATCACCACAGCTAAAGCATTTTCAACAACCAGCAAACCAGCTGCTAAAGACGCAGGAAAACTAAACTGAGGCAAAAGTTCCGGTAAATAACCATTATAAACCAACCAACTTAATGTAATTCCTCCCTGCAAACCTGCTAAAACCAAAACTTGAACTCATAAAACACTTGGTTGAGATTTTGAGGTAGTCATATTGATATGGGGAGAGGAGGAGGTAGGGAACAGGTGACAGGTGATAGGTGATAGAAGTTATTTTACTTTTCCCCTACAGCCCCGCTCCCTTAGAGGGTGTTTGAAAAGTTAGAAAAGTATAATTTGTCTTTTGTATCCCTTCGGGACACTGAGTGAACGCCATGCCTGGCGTATGACTCCTACGTAGTCACGTAAGCTATAGCCATGTGGAACAAAGTGGGGCGAAGAATCTAGGGTTTGAGCGATTACTCTGAGTGCTTCACTACGCTGCGCTAGGTACCCTATGGGAAGCAAGGTACAGCATGACTTTTCAAACATCCTCTCACACGCGTTGTTGTGTCACCAATAATTTAATATTGAGGAACAGAAGGATCTACTTCTTGACTCCAAGCATTAATTCCACCTTTGACATTTGTTCCCACAATACCCGCATCCGTGAGGATAGCAAGAGCTTTGGCAGAACGTCCGCCCATTTTACAATGAGCAATTAAGCGGTGTCCCTTGAGTAGTTCCTTCACCTGAGTCACACCATTACCATTTTCAATATCTGGTAAAGGTACTAATACAGAACCGGGAATTTTAGCAATTTCGTACTCATGGGGATTACGTACATCCAGCAGCACAAAATCTTTTGCACCACTATCGAGTAATGCCTTCAATTCCTTGACGGTCATTTCTTGAATTTCCATCTGCTGTTTTGCCTCTTCTGCTTTTGCTTGGGGAATACCACAGAATTCTTCGTAGTCTATCAATTTTTGGATGACTGGACGGATGGGGTTAGGACGCAGTTTTAACTCCCGGAATTTCATATCCAAGGCATTGTAAAGCATCAAACGTCCACTAAGAGTATTACCTTGACCAATAATAACTTTGACTGTTTCCGTGGCTTGGATAACACCAATAATTCCAGGTAAAATTCCTAATACACCACCTTCTGCACAGGAAGGAACCATTCCTGGTGGTGGTGGTTCTGGATATAAGTCTCGATAGTTGGGACCACCTTCGTAGTTAAATAGGGTTGCTTGTCCTTCAAAACGGAAGATAGAACCGTAGACGTTGGGTTTCTCTAATAATACGCAAGCGTCGTTAACTAAATACCGTGTGGGGAAGTTATCAGTTCCATCCACGACGATATCGTAAGGATGAATGATATCTAAGGCGTTTTCGGAACTTATCCGAGTTTCGTATAAATCAACCTGACAATGGGGGTTAATTTCATGAATACGGTTTTTTGCAGATTCAATTTTGGGTTTACCTACCCAGGATGTCCCGTGAATTACCTGACGTTGCAAGTTAGAAGTATCAACCACATCAAAATCAACTATACCTATGCGTCCAATACCTGCTGCGGCTAAATATAACAGCAATGGTGAACCTAGTCCACCTGTGCCGATACATAATACACTGGAAGCTTTCAGGCGTTTCTGTCCCTCTAGTCCCACTTCTGGTAATATTAAGTGGCGAGAGTAGCGTTCATAGTCGTCTTTTGTCAACTGGATTTCATCCAGATTGGGATTTAGCATAGTAGTTAAGATGTAGAATGTCAGACTATTAATGTTAACTTAAAGTTGCTAAATTTATACATTCAATGGTTTCAAGTTGAAATTGGTGGTTGTCGTCAATACTCCAGCTTTGTAATTCACCAGCTTTACCATTCATTGTGGAGGGATACTATCACATAAGAGTTTTCTGGACAAGTATATGGGCTGTGGGCGATCGCATTTTCCAGGTATTGCTTAATGATATGGTTTCGTGCAAAGATACAAATAACTAAAGGCGCAAAGGACAGAAGTTTTCAAAGTTGAGTTTAATATTCCCTTCCCACTAAAAGAATAAGGTCATAGTAATAGGGTAGCGGGATAATGCTTTTGTGTAAGGTGGAATCCCACACCCCTAATTTCATACTGGGAAGGGAGTAAGTACGATGTTGTCGCTTGCAAAATTAAATGACCACTTGACAAATAAATGTCCACAAGAAGATTAACTCTATAAACCCTTACTGTGTAAGGGTTTTATTATTTCAGCCTATGTTTAGCTAGTAGTCAACCAAGGCAATGTTGCTGGGTAAGCCCCTCTACATTGATAAACTAGTCAAAAAAGGGGTTGACCATGGCAAAAAAGTATGTTGTAGATTTAAGTAAAGAGGAAGTTTTACAACTGCAAGCAATCCTCAAAAAAGGAAAGCACAAAGCAAGAACTATAACCCGTGCAAACATTCTTTGAATGTCATCTGAGGGAGAAACGGACACGGCGCTGCCGCAGTTCGAGTTCATGTTGCCACGGTGGAAAGGACAAGAGAAAAGTTTGTGATTGGTGGATTAGAATTTGCTTTAAAGGATGGGGAAAATCTACCAAAACCCAAAAAATTAGATGAAAAACAAGAAGCATTTTTGATTGCGACTGCTTGTTCTAATCCGCCAGAAGGAAGAGTACGTTGGACAATGCAATTATTAGCGGAGCATTTAGTGAAGGTTGGTATCATAGATTGCATTTCAGACGAAATAATACGCCAAACTCTAAAAAAAAAAATGAAATTAAACCGTGGGTAAAAAAAGAGTGGTGTATTCCCGAAGTTAACCCAGAGTATGTGTTCAGAATAGAAAATGTTTTGGATTTGTACAATGAGCCATATGATCCGAAAAAACCTACACTCTGCCTAGATGAATGCCCATATCAATTAGAGATAGAATTAGATCACCACGGTGATTCTTTAGCCAAAGGGAAACAAGACCCTCTATTTGAGAAGAAGCCTGAGTTAGGAATTAAATTAATAGATCTGACTTTAAGCGGTGGTTATCAAGCAGAAATAGTAATTATAGATGCTGGATATGGCCACAATACATCTTTCTTATTAAAGATAGAAAATCAGAATTTAAAGTATTGAGGAGGATTAGGTAAAAATCCCAAAGTCCTTGCTAGTGAGTGACCAAGAGGATAATCCACAAATAATTAGGTTAGATGAATTAGCACAAAGTTTACCCCAACAGGCTTTTACAGAAATTCAACTGGAGTTAGATAAACCCAAAACATTATGGGTAGTAACTAAAGAAGTAGAAATATCACGCTTAACTGGAAAGGGTAATATTGCTATAATCCAACGTCATCAACGGTTCTACTTTCTCTCAAGCCACTGATATTGACTACTTTATTACCAATGTTTCTTGAGCAATTGTCACACCCCAATAGATAGTTGATACATATTCTCAGAGAAATTCGGTAGAAGTTGTTTACAGGGAAGCCAAGGGATGGCAGGGCGAACGCATGTAAATATAGTACATATATTAAGAAACGAGAAAGGTAGGGAGGGCTGATGATATAGAGGTTGACCAATGAGGCTCTGATGGTAAAGTCATTGTAAAAGTAGAAGAAGAAAGTCCCAAAAAGTGTGAAGCTCAAGTCCAAAATCACGATTACTGACCACGTTGCACAGATGGAAGATCCAAGAGTAGAGGGGAGGAAACGACACAAGTTAATTGACATTCTTACCATTGGAATTTGTGCAGTAATTTGTGGAGCAGATAGTTAGGTGGCAATTGAACTGTATGGCTGCACAAAATATAAGTGGTTAAAAACCTTTTTAGAACTAGGAAATGGGCTCCGGTCCCAGGACACATTTGGAAGGGTATTTGCACAATTGAATCCGCAAAAATTTCAAAATTGTTTTTTGAACTGGATGAAATCAGTACATAAGATAAGGGATGGTGAAGTTGTGGCAATTGACGGGAAAACTTTATGTAGTTCTCATGGTAAAAATAGTGACTAGAGTGCAATCCAAATGGTAAGTGCATGGGCAACTACAAATAAATTAGTGTTGGGACAGGTGAAGGTGCATGAGAAATCAAATGAAATTACAGCAATTCCCGAATTATTAAAGGTTTTAGAATTAGCTGGATGTATTGTCAGGATTGATGCCATCGGGTGTCACAAAGACATAGTAAAGTTAATTACGCAAGAAAATGCAGATTATGTAATTACTTTAAAAAAGAACCAAGGTAATCTGTATGAGTCAGTAGAACAGCTATTTAAGTCAGGGATAAGTACAGGTTTTCAAGAGCTTCGACATAGCACATATAAACCCGAAGAAACAGGGTATGGTCGTCATGAGATCCGCAATTATGTGATGTTACCTGGAATTGGGTTTCAGCTTGACCCTGATTCAGTTTGGTCAAATCTCAAAAGTGTTGGGATGGTAGAACCTATCGGACAAGTGGACGATAAAACAACAGTAGAGACTCGTTATTTTATTAGTAGTCTTGAGTCAAATGGAGAACAATTGGCTAATTCTGTCCGGAGCCATTGGGCAATAGAAAATTCATTGCATTGGGTATTAGATGTAGCTTTAAAACAAGATGACTGCCGGATTAGGAAAGATAATGCTCAACAAAACTTTGCAGTAATGCGGCAGATAGCAGTCGATCTTTTGGGTAAAGAGAACCCCGTGAAGCGGGGGATAAAAAATAAACAGTTTTTGGCAGCAATGGATAATAACTCTTGAGAAAGAGTTTTAGCTTTAGCCTCAAATAACTTGTCAACAATTTACTTAATATTTTCTTCTACTTATTTTTACAGATAAGTTTACTTATTTATGGATGAATAGTTAGCTCATTTATCCTTAGCTAAGAGTTATTCAATTGGAGATAAGCTAATTCATCGCTTAATAAAAAACTGAAATTTACTTAATATTTTCTTCTGCTTATTTTTACAGATAAGTTTACTTATTTATGGATGAATAGTTAGCTCATTTATCCTTAGCTAAGAGTTATTCAATTGGAGATAAGCTCATTCATCGCTTAGTAAAAAAGTGATTAATTTTGTTTATATATCTATCAAGCTTTGCACTTATATATATAGATGATTTTAAAATCCTCATTAGTTTTTATTAGGAAATAAGGTGCATTTCCCCTGATCTAAACATCGTGTTTTATTCCCGCAATCATGTCTGCCAAACTGGCATTTCCTGGTTCTAAATTTCAGTTTGCCATGCGATCCATTGGTGGCCGATTCCAAGAACAAGCATGCGCACAAGCAACCCCTGGTAAACCTGATCAAGATTGACTTTCTAAACTTCCTAAACCTCTTTGTAAAATACCATCTTTAACCATATATTCTCTGGTTGCTTTTGCACCAGTGTCATCAAAACTATAACTAGCAAATTCACGTTCTACAGTGGGAGCAAAGGTAATATCCATTAAATATGAACTATATTCTAATTGGCCAAAATCACTCATTTTAACAAAACTACCACCAGCATAGTTACGTTCATCTCCTAAAATTCTATCTATTTCTAAGGGATGTCCAATGCTTTCATGAATTTGTAGCATCATTTGGTCTGGTGCTAAAACAAAAAAAATTGGTGCGGATATTTGGAAATTCTTCGGCTGTTAATAATTCTAATGCTTGTTCACCAATTTTCTGCCTTTGATGCCATAGGTTTTCTTCTTTTAAGAGTTCCCATCCACCTTGATAAAAGTGCGCTTGTAGTCCATTATTTGTCCGCTGTTGAACAAATCCACGATCTTGTGTGATCACACCGAGATGAGTACCAATAGACAGAATTTTTTGATATACTTCTGAACCATTACTACTCACAAACCAAGTTTCCTTTTGACCGGTGTTTATGTTAGCGTTAGTTTGTAGAATTTTGTGTTTATCGTTAGTTCTTATGTTTTCGACACAGACGAATTAATGACTCGTTTATTTCACCTAGACTAATAGCATCTAATAGTTCAAACAATGGTGAATTATATTCCCCAACAAGTTTAGGACGGGTGTTTTCTCGAAAAGGATAAATCCAAAATTCACTAGCTGCGAGTGCTTGTTGATAGGCTATTTCGGCAGCATTTTGCAAGGATGATAGTATGAGGGAGTTGGTAGCGGCATAACGTAAAGAACCCTTAAATATGACTTCTATCATCCCTCCCATTGATAATATTTTACCATTCCTTTTGGGTAAGCCATCACGAACAGAATGCTTGCTCGATATTTCTTTGACAGCGCGAATACCGATCCAATCAGCATGAGAAATTGCTGTTGTTAATTCTTTCCACATAATTAAAATTCAAAATTCAAACATTATTATTTTGGCCGATTTTCTTCTTTATTGACTAAAATAGCCGTAATTCTTTTGATCAATTAACTTCTCCCGAAATTGGTAGTAAAAGTTCTTCTGGCATTAACTCAGTCGCTATTAGCAATCTTAGCCAATATCTAGTTTCTCTTCGTTCCTTTAAGGCAATTTCTAATTTGTGAACGAAATCATCTGTACTTTGTTTGTCCAGATTGAGATTCTTCAAGACTTCCTCCAATTGATTTACCCGACCTCACTAATTGCTGAGATATTGTTCGGGATACTCCTGACTTTTCATCTAATGCCTGGCAAAGTTATATGATACGAATCGCGAAATCAAATGTTCTATCAGTGATAGCTTTGTTGTTATTCATAACTTTGAATTTTGAATTTTGAATTTATCCTCTATGCCAACGAGTTCCTTCACAGTTATCAATTAGAGTAATGCCTTTTGATAAAAGATCATCACGAATGCAATCAGATTCAGCAAAATTTTTTCCTTTTCTCGCTTCCTGTCTTTTTTGAATTAGATCCTCTATTTCTGCATCAGTTAAAGCATCCTCAGATATGGTTTCTATTTCTAGTTGTGCAGTTAATCCTAACACATCTGCTAAAGTCACAAGGGTTTGCCATTCTTGCAGTAATTTATCCGGTGGAGTTTCCGTTTTTCCCTGATGTACAATAATATTTTTTTCTCGAATTAGTTCTTTGGCTAATTCAAAAATTACTGCTAATCCACCAGGAAAGTTAAAGTCATCATTAACGACTTCTTTAAATCTCTCGATGTAGGTATTGGAAGTTAGGTTATTTCTGATTCCTAATCCCCACTCCCCAGTCCCCAATTTCTTACCATATTGATAGCCAAATAATAAACCTTGTCTCAATGTATACCAGCCGTTTGTTGCTGCTAATATGGCTTCATCAGTAAAATCAATCGGTTTGCGATATTGTGCCATCAACACAAACAACCTTAATGCCATTGGGTCAACACCCCGATCTAACAAGTTGCGGATGGTGGTAAAATTACCCAAGGATTTGGACATTTTTTCTCCATCGACCTTGACCATGCCATTGTGTAACCAATAATTAGCAAGAGGTTTGCCTGTAACAGCTTCCGATTGGGCAATTTCGTTTTCATGATGAGGGAAAATTAAATCTGCACCACCAGTATGAATGTCAATGGTATCACCCAGGCGCTCGCGCACCATGGCTGAACATTCAATATGCCATCCAGGACGACCTTTACCCCACGGAGATTCCCAAGCAGGTTCTCCCTGTTTTACAGCTTTCCACAGGGCAAAATCAAAGGGGTATTGCTTCTTCTGATATTCCGCATCTTCGATATTTACCCGTTCACTCGCACCGAGTTGTAAATCTTCTAGTTTGCGTCCTGAAAGTTTGCCGTATTCATCAAATTTCTGCACTGCATAATAGACATCACCATTAGCAGGATAGGCAAAACCTTTATGTTCTAAATCGTGAATTAATCTTTGAATACCATTCATCGTATGGGTAGCACGGGGATATTCATTAGCTTCTTTAATCCCCAAACGTGACATATCTTCAAAATATGCCTGAATATAACGTTCTGCTACGGCTTCCATTGTTGACTTTTCTTGTCTAGCGCGGTTCAGAATTTTATCATCAATATCCGTGAAATTTTGGATATAACGGACATCATAACCGATAAGTTGCAGATAGCGACGCACTACATCCCAAATAATACACGCTCTAGCATGACCCAAATGACAATAGTCGTAAACCGTAACACCACAACAATACATCTTGACCTTGCCAGGTTCGACGGTAGTAAACGGTTCTTGACGACGAGTAAGCGTATTATAAATAGATAGGGTCATAATCTAGGAATGGGACAATCTAACGATCAGCAATAATAACGTAAGTTGTGAGTGATGGGCAAAATGTTGCATTCATTATATATACTAAATCATAGCGTTATTTATCAAAGATAATGAAGTAGCCCTAGGACAAAACGTAAAGTTTAAAGTTAACAATATATAAAGGTAAATTGTGATTCTAGCTCTACCGAAAACTCAATCAGTAACTTTTGAGGAACTTGTACAGTGGAAACCATAAGACAAGTATTATAAATTACAAAATGGACTAATTGTTGAAATGAATCAACCATCAGGTCAGCATGAATGGATCATCATTTTTCTGAATAAAGAAATAACCTCAGAATCCACACGCCTAAATTTATACTATGGAATAGCAAAAACTGTTTTGGTTAAACCACCTGAAAGTCAATCAGCTTATTTACCAGATGTTTTACTAGTGAATCCTGTTAATTTGGCAAATGAGCCGTTATGGGAAAAGCAAGCTACAGTTACTCAAGCTGCATCAATTCCATTAGTTATTGAAGTTGTGAGTACAAACTGACGCGTTGATTATTTGACTAAGGTCAAGGAATATGAAGAAATTGGTATTCCTGAATATTGTATTGTTGATTATCTGGTATTAGATGGAACTCCCTAAATAAATAGGAAATCCTAAGCAAGCAACTATTTCTAGTTATGATGTAGTAAATGCCGAATATCAAGTTCAGTAATTTAGAAATGATGAAGTAATTGTATCAGCAACTTTTCCAGAGTTAAAATTAACGGCTAATCAGATTTTTCAAGCTGGTATATGAATCGAGTTCTCATCCAGAAATGCCAACTAGCCCAAATCAGGCTAATATTCAAAATAGACAAAAATCCTACTCATGACTATGCCATCACCAGTTATTTCTGAATCTCAAGCAATGGAAGCCCCTAAACAAGGATTACCTGTAACTATTATTACAGGGTTCCTTGGCAGTGGCAAAACAACTTTACTCAATCATATTCTAACTAATCAACAAGGTGTAAAAACTGCTGTTTTAGTTAATGAATTTGGTGAAATTGGTATTGACAATGAATTGATTGTTGCCACCGAAAATAATATGCTGGAACTTAGCAACGGTTGTATTTGCTGCACTATTAATAATGACTTGGTTGATGCTGTTTACAAAGTTCTAGAACGGGAAGAAAAACTAGATTACCTAGTTGTAGAAACTACAGGATTAGCAGATCCTTTACCTGTAGCCATGACATTTCTCAGTTCGGAACTGCGAATTTTAACCCGTCTTGATTCCATAGTTACTGTAGTTGATGCGACAAATTATAGCTTAGATTTATTCAATTCCCAAGCTGCATTTAATCAAATTAGTTATGGTGATGTAATTCTGTTAAATAAAGCAGATTTAGTCGACAGCAGCACTTTAGAGGAATTAGAAGGAAAGATTAACAAAGTTAAGGAAGGTGCAAGAATTATTAGGACTAAAAATTCTCAAGTTCCACTTCCTTTAATTCTCAGTGTTGGTTTGTTTGAATCTGATAAATACTTTGAATCAGAAGCACACAAACATAACCATCACGATGATGACCATGCTAATTGTGGTCACGATCATCACACCCATGAACACCACCACCATCATCATTCTGACCATTTGGAAAATGATGGTTTCACATCCATATCTTTCCAAAGTGATAAGCCCTTTTCAATTCGCAAATTTCAGTATTTCTTAGATAACCAACTCCCCAACGACGTATTCCGCGCTAAAGGAATTATGTGGTTTGATGAAAGTCCCCAACGCCATATTTTCCATCTCTGCGGTAAACGGTTTACCATAGATGATGATGAATGGAAGGGTGAACGGAAAAACCAAATAGTGTTAATTGGTCAAAATTTGAATGAAGAAACTCTACTCAAACAACTAGAGAACTGTCTTTGTATTCCTTCAGCTAGTAGAGGTAAAGGATTTGGGAAATAATTCGTAATTCGTAATTCGTAATTCGTGATTATCAACAGTCTCAAAATCATCAATAAATTGAGTAGTTTTTTTAACCCTATTACGAATTACGAATATTCTATTTGCTTTTTATAAGTATGTGTGGATTATTGAAAATAATCAAGTTTCATATATTAGGGTTAATCACTATAAAATAAACAACAGAAATTTGACTAATTATTAATAATAATGCGCGTTATTGTTCAACGAGTTAAATCATCGCAAGTAAGTGTAAATGGGGAAATTATCGGTAAAATTGGTCGGGGATTAAATTTACTTGTGGGTATTTCTCAGACAGACACTGATGCTGAAGTTGATTGGATGGTTCGTAAATGCTTAGAACTACGCTTATTTCCTGATTATGAGGGTAGTGACAGATGGCAGAAATCTGTACAAGAAATTAACGGCGAATTATTAGTAATTAGTCAATTTACCCTCTATGGAGATAGTACTAAAGGTCGTCGTCCTTCTTTTGACCGTTCTGCTAAACCAATATTAGCTGTAGATTTATATAATAGCTTTGTTGATAAATTACGAACCAGCGGTTTAAAAGTCGAAATCGGTGAATTTGGTGCAATGATGTCAGTGGGAATCGAAAATGATGGACCCGTGACTTTGATATTAGAACGGGAAGCTAAGTGAAAGGTGATCATAAATAAATATTAATTAGAGACTCCCTTGCCAGTAAGAAATTAGGGGTGTGGGATTCCACCTTACGCAGAAGCATTATCCCTCTACTCCATTAGTATGACCTTATTCTTTTAGTGGGAATCGAGTAGTTGATCCAATAGGTGAACGCTATGCTATCTGATAGCGCAGGATGGCGTAAGCCATGTTTTATTATAACTATCTGTATTACAGTAGTTATGCGATTGGAAAGAATAGTCAGCTTATTAATTGTAGTTGAAATACCCTGAAAGGGATTATATCGTTACTTGTTATAAATAACAAGCAACGGTTTGATTAAAATCAAAGTATTCTCTTGGAGAAAAATCTCATTTCAGTCAAATACTAGGGTTTATCTGGTTGTGAGGGACCTTGGAAAGCTTGACCACTTTGCTTAAAGTCTGCAGTAAAACCAGGGTAGAGGTTAAAACTAGCTGTCCTTGTTGTTTATCCCTCAACTTCAGGGAAACGAGGAGCGACTAGCGACTGTCCACCAGTAGCTTATTGGGGTAGACGAAACTCCTGGTGCAACATAGCCGAAACTCAGCACAGGTTGCCCAGGAGAATCGGTAATTTCACGATTACTATCAGTTATGTGTACATCAAATAGTTCTGAATCATCATCAAGATCAATAATATTTACAATCATTGTGATCGAAGCAATACTGACCCTTGTGATTGCTGAAGCCTCCGGCAAGCTAAGCATTTACGTAGTATCCCAAAAGGATACATTCCGCTTCGCTACATTCGCAATGACATTGTATAATTAATTCTTTCTAGGTACTTATTGAGGGATTTTTCAGTAAAAGGATACCTGTGCCGTAAGTTCTGAGCTATTTAAGAGATTCCACTACCATCACCAAATACCTGCTGTAAGATGAGAGAATATTAAACTAAACATCACAAAACTTAAAATTCATTCATCATGGCAAAAATCCAGTTTTCTAGAGGCGTTGACGAAGTAGTAGTTCCAGATGTACGCTTGACGCGATCGCGTAGTGGGGATCAAGGTACAGCGACATTTATTTTTACCAATCCCCAGATTTTGGGTCAAGGTAGCACTGATGAAATCACTGGGATGTATATGATTGACGAAGAAGGCGAAATTCTTACCCGCGAAGTTAAGGGTAAATTTGTCAATGGTAAACCGGAAGCATTAGAAGCTGTTTATCTGATGAAAACTCCCGAAGAATGGACTCGCTTTATGCGCTTTATGGAACGCTACGCTCAAGAAAACGGACTTGGATTAACTAAATCCTAAGTAAGATAAAGTGATAGGTTAAAGGGAAGTAAGCAGGAGAATATAAGGGAGAAATAAATGAAAAATTAAAAAACTCCTGCCTGTTATCTTGTACATCTTACCTTTTCCTACTAATAACTGATTCATAGATTGCCGGCGCAAAAGTTGTTCTTGTCCCACCTGCCTATACCAGTCAAACTTATTCCCGATGGGGATATATTTACCCAATCAAGGGTAGGTCCTATTACGAGGGGAAAGTTTCTAAGTGTGCGCATTGTGGATTTGAACATGATGGTGATATAAATGCTGCTATTAATTAAATGCTGCTATTAATATTACTGCTTTGGGAAAGTCTATAAGCCTTCCTGAAAGTCCAGGGATGAATTGTCAATTAAAGGATCCACTGCCTTGGGGGGCTCTGCCGACTTGTTAGGGAAGCTCCTCTGAAAGAGGGAGCAAGTGGCGTGGGCAATTCTCTCTCTTCCCGATGGATTCAAATCTGTAGCTAAAGTCTCGTGCCTTTAGGTCGAGGTAAGCTTACCTCTCCTTGTTACCTATTTAAATTTTTGTTCGGTCATTGGCTGAAATTTCCCTATGTATGAAACTGCAACTACATCCAGACTCAGCAGAAATGACTGTCATTTGTACAGTTGTCAGCGTAAGTAATACACGCACCCCAGAAACAGATAAAAGTGGTCAATTGATTCACCAATTGTTGTTGACTGCTAATCATATTATTGATGGTTACACAATTATCAAAGATGAAACAGCACAGATCCCAAAATAGATAGAACTGCTGGGTAACAATGCAAATTTAGGTGCTTTCATTTTTAATGGTGGCATAGGAATTGCACCCAGAGATACCAGTTATAATGCTATTTAAAAGTCGTTAGAAAAGACTTTACCTGGATTTGGTAAATTATTCCGCTTTCGCATCTCCCTCTGTACCTGGTATCTATCAAAATCAATTAATCTTTTCTCTTCCCGGTTCCAGTAACGCTGTACGACTGAGAATGGAAAAACTGATTTTACCACAATTGGTGCATTTGGTAAAACAGGCGACAGGGGATCGGTAGAACCTGTAAACTATCAAAAGTGAAACCTAGAGATCCAGGAGTGAAAAAATTTAATGGACTGCTGAAGCCGAAGCTAAACTCAAAGACATTCCCTTTTTTATCCGTCCTTTTGCTCGTAAAAATATTGAACCTTATCCTCAAGATCATAGTTTATCTCTGATCACAATTGAGATTTATGAACAGGTTAAGCAACAGTTCAATAAAAAATATGACTAACTGATTAAATGAAGCAAGAAAAATAAAAAACCCCCTAATTTACAGGGGTTTTTTATTTTCTTTGTATGCTAAAGTTTTCAGAATGTAATCATTGTCAAGCAGATAGTAGCCAAAATCGCGGCGATAATGTAGAAAACGGAAACTACTTGCAATTCTGACCAACCAGTTAATTCTAAGTGATGGTGTAATGGAGCCATTTTAAATAGACGCTTACCTTTACCATCTGCCCCTTTGGTGGCTTTGTAATAACTCACTTGCGCCATCACAGACAGGGTTTCCACAAAAAAGATACCGCTAAGAATAAACAGGACTACTAAACTGTTAGTTAGCAGTGCAACAGCAGCTAAAGCACCGCCTAATGCTAGAGAACCGGTATCTCCCATGAAAACACGGGCTGGGTTACGGTTATGGGCTAAAAATCCTAAGCAACTACCACTTATGGCTGCACAGAATATCATAAGATCAGGTGAAGTTGGTGTAATAAAAGCACCTAATGCAAAAATAGCGATCGCAACTGTTCCCCCTGCTAACCCATCAATCCCATCTGTTAAATTAGTCGCATTACTTTCTGCTAGCAACACAAAACCAGCCAAAGGCCAAAAGAGTAATCCTAAAGGTAGGGAAAAACTAACCCAAGGTAAGGCGATATTTGATATACTAAAATCTCTATTCAACATCATCCACAGACAGAAACCAGTCGCAAAAAGGATCTGCAAAACCAGTTTCATCTTCGGAGATATACCTTTATTTGATTTACGACGCAAAATTTGCCAATCGTCTATCCACCCAATTAAACCATAGCTGAGCGTTAAAACAGAAACAGCAACTACATCTTGAGCAAAGTTAGACAAGACACAGGCAACCATTATAGCTACAGGTATGAAAAAAACACCCCCCATAGTAGGAGTTCCAGCTTTTTTCAAATGTGCTTGAGGCCCATCTTCCCGAATAACTTGCCCTGTCTTCAATGCTTGTAATAGGGGTATGACAAAATTACCAGCAGCCGCAGCACCCACAGAACACAGTAAAAACGGCATGGTAAGGGAACTCGGATGCCAGGGTAATCTATGCCCCAGCCAATCTAAAATTAATGCAGTTGCAGTCAATGAAAGGGCTAATAAACAAGCCAACCCAATACCAGAAATGTTCAAACCTTGATTAGGAGATAGTTTAGCGTCCACAAAAAATTTCCCTTCACTCCACACTTAAAATAAAAACAGCAAAAAGAGACTATTGATGTTGATCAAACTAAGTCCCCAGGCCTCTTGTGACTAGTCCTCATCTATAGCGATATCATTATCATCATCATAGTCAAGGTCGCCAATTGCATCTTCTCCACCCAGGAAATCTGATATTTCTTCTTCTTGTTCGGAAAAGGCCGATTCGTAAGGTTCACGTGCTATGAGACGACTGCTAGATTGCAACCAGTCCAACATTGAGGACTCTTGCTTCAAGGGAATTACTGTAGCTCGCTGGTTTCGGGGTTGCTCACGTAGAGGAGAATTTAACATATCAACGAATGTACCAAGAGTTCTTTGTAACTAGACATTAAGAGTCTATCATTTGATACGGGATAATTTAGTTAATGATTCAACTCTTTGATTTATAAATCCGAATTAAACAAAAAAATTAATTTAATAAGCCTATAGTAAACCGCCTGTAATTCTTAGTAGATTGCATGGGTGTATAAACAGAACATTTATTAAGATTGTTAATTGTGATTTTATAGTTATATTTTGAGGTAGAAGGCCATGATGACAAAATCTGCTCTTTTAGAAGCAATTGCTGGTACAAATCGCGGTTTGCTGGCAACTGAAACCCAAAAACAGGCTATTCTAGCTGTGATCGCAGGTTTAGAAGACTTTAAGCCCACACCGCGCCTTTTAGAAGCCACCCACTTACTAGAAGGTGATTGGCGACTACTATACACTACGAGCAAAGCTTTGTTAAACCTAGATCGTTTTCCCTTTTATAAACTTGGCCAGATTTACCAATGTATTCGAGTAGAAACTACCAGTGTTTATAACATAGCTGAAATCTATGGACTACCTTCTTTAGAAGCATTAGTCAGCGTAGCCGCTAAATTTGAACCAGTCTCTGACCGTCGAGTCCAAGTAAAATTCCAACGCTCTATTATTGGCTTACAAAAGCTAGTTGGCTACAAATCACCAGCATATTTTATCCAACAAATTGAATCCGGACAGAAATTTACAGCTATTGACTTTCCTATCAACAGCGACCAACAAGGATGGTTAGATATTACCTATATAGATAGCGATTTGCGGATTGGCAGGGGTAACGAGGGAAGTGTGTTCGTCTTGAGCAAGGCATAAATTTTAGTATTTGGTAAGAAGTATTTGCGAACGACCTTATTCTATTATGAGTCGTTTGTCAAGTAGGGAATGATACTCTTATGGGGGAATAGGGTATCGGGTGTAGGGGGAGATAGAGTTCAGCAATTTTCGCACAGGTATGAGAATTCTCACTGATTAGCCGGACTAGGTATGATGCGGGAAGTGCTATTCAGGATTGACGCAACTGGCATATTAGTATGGTGCAACAGACCTATAAGTTGGTTAGTATCAATAGATTTTCGAGCTCTAACGCACCCTGAAAGAGATATTGACTGTGACAGTTGCGTAAGTCCTATAATTTGTTATTCCTGATTTTTGACCATTCTTCCACAACTGGAAAACAGCAATTCCCTTGAAAATCAGCAAAAATATAAAAAAAATAAATCTAAATAATATAGATGAAGTTTGGACAGATAAGTGAAAGCCGTAGAAGTTACAGGAACAACTGACGAAAAAGAACAATTCTTATTAGACCAAGCCATCAATGTAGAAATACCTGGTCGTGTCCGAGTTATTCTTCTATTTGATAGATCTACAGATGAATTAGAAAATGACCCAGATGATACTCCTATTAAATCTGTCAAAGCAAGTCTCAAAATTTTATTACAGCAAGCAAAAGCTGGAGAACATATTCTACTTGCTCAAATGTGGGAGGGAATTGGTTTCTAATCAACCTTTAACTCAGTCTGAACAATCTGCTCAACCGTCAAATTCAATTCTGGGAATCTGGTGATTTAAAGGTTTTATTTCCACGAAACTGAGTAACTTGATATTCTCCATCTACTAATTCATAAACAGGAATACTCAGTTGTTTAGGATTACCAATGAAATTTCTTCCACCGAAAGCTAAATAATCAATAATCCAATATTCTGGAATACCTCACTCCTCATAGTCTCCCAGTTCCTTAAAATCATCATCACGCCAATTGGTGCTGACAACCTCAATGATTAATTTCACTGATCTCCCTTGAGTAATGACTGATTCAGATTCCTATCTGAGTTCATTTACAAGCGCTGCGTCATCTAGAACTATCACCTCTGGTTCATATCCAGATTTTCCGTCTACAGATTTGATGATACATTCTCTGGGAATAAAGAAGGGTAATTTATATTGTCTCAACAGAGAATTTAGCTCAGCGATGATAAATCCTGCTGATTTTGAATGGTTACCTTTTGGTTTCGGCATTTGGGCAATTACTCCATCATGCAATTCATAAGGGTGTTCTGTATTTTCTGGATACCAGGGAATAAATTTGTCAAATGTGACTTCTTTGTGTAAAGCTTGAATCATTGTTGCTGTTTCTCCCCAGATGGACAATGTTCGCTCTAATTCTTGTTGCCAGACATTAATTACCCAGAATAAAATTTTCACCTCAACACCATTTGCCGAATCTGGGGAATGGGAAAAAGTATAACAAATTACCTTCCTCAATAATCTCCACTTTCCAAGAAGAAAAATGAACCGAGAAGAAGTGTTCGCGTAGTTTTAGGAAGGGATAGGAAACAAAGAAAAGAGAATTGCAGAGAGATTTTGCATAAGTCCTGTAATCTCGTGCTTCTAAAGATTATTGTCTATTGTTGGCTTGGGACTGTTTATGCTAACGGGACATAACCAAAAATCAAGGCTAAATGTAGCCCAAACTGGCTTGATAAGAAGGAAACACGTCCGGATTCAAGTTGAACCAATCAATAAATAGAAAAGATATGGCTGTTCTCAACGCTTCTAAGGCTGCAGTAAAAGTATTCAAAGGTTTCTTAGCCCACCTTGGTCTTAGTCCTCCAGTCCACTGATGGCAAAGAATAAAAGTGTAGGCACAGAAAACCAAGATAAAATGGCGCAGTCAACTGCTGTTATCTCCAACTTGATATTCGTTGAGTCCTAACCATCCCTTGGCTTCCCTGTAAACAACTTATACCCAATTTCTTTGAGAATATGTATCAACTATACATTGGGGTGTGACAATTGATGAAGAAATATGAGTAATAAGGTAGTCCATATCAGTTGCTTGAGAGAAAGTAGAAGCCTTGATGACTATAGCAATATTCCCCCTTCCAGTTAAGGCTGATATTTCTACTTCTTTAGTTACTACCCATAATGTTTTGGTTTTATCTAACTCCAGTTGAATGTCTGTAAAAGCCTCTTGGGGTAAACTTTGTGCTGATTCATCTAACCTAATTATTTGTGGATTATCCTCTTGGTCACTCACTAGCAAGGACTTTGGGATTTTTAGCTAATCCTCTTCAATACTTTCAATGGCGATTTTCTATCCTTAATAAGGAAGATGTATTGTGGCCATATCCAGCATCTATAATTACTATTCCTAGTGATAAGCACGGCTCAAGGTCAGATCTATTAATTTAATTCCTAACTCAGGTTTATTCTCAACTAGAGGGTCTTGTTTCCCTTTGGGTAAAGAATCACCGTGGTGATATAATTCTATATGTAATGGTAAGCTTTTACTGCCATATAGATGTGTTGTTACTACTACTATTCCATTATCCCCTTTCCCAATTTCTCCAATATATTTTCTTCCTACTCCATCCCTAAAATTCCCGCTTTTTCTATGGACAGAATCATCAATTATTAAGTTAAATCCTCTGGTGATTCTCCTCTGACTACACTTGTTCATAATCTCTAACCGACGGTCATTGACTTGGGAACTGGACCAAGGTGCTTCAGTTGAAACGTGGTGTAATGGGTGGTAGGTCACCCCTAGGGCATTCTCTGCCATTTCAAATAGGTTTTTTCTCTCACTTTTACCCAATCATCCCCCTAAATCATGTCTAAACTCTCTTTTTTCCCCTTGATCAGTAAATACATCATCAAATGACACTATCTTTCAAACCATGGTGCCATTGCTGCGGCAGTAGTTTCTTTCATCAGCTTCTTTTAACGTGAAAGCTACACCGAAATCCCATTATACTCCTTTCTTTTTAGTCTTAACTTTTGTTTAAGTCCCGCTAACCTAGGTTTTTTTGATTGATTTCTACTGGAACCATCAAATAGTAAAAAAATAGTAAAAAAATTGCTGCTGAATTGTAAATTTTTGTAAAATGAATGTCTTCAAGACTAGAAACGTGATATTCAGACAGCTAAACTAACAAGAAGTGCATCTGTACTGCTAATTATCAAAATTGTAGATATGGCGCTATAGCCTGAATGATCCCAGTTCAACTTATCCTTAAAAACTTCCTTAGTTACCGTGATGCAACTTTAGATTTTGGCGGTTTGCATACGGCTTGTATTTGTGGTTCTAATGGTGCAGGTAAATCTTCCCTTCTGGAAGCTATCACTTGGTCTATTTGGGGTCAAAGCCGTGCCACTGTTGAAGATGATGTTATCTATTCTGGCGCAAAAGAAGTCAGAGTTGATTTTACTTTCTACAATAACCAACAAACTTATCGCGTAATTCGTACTCGCGCACGGGGTGCCACTAGCATCCTGGAATTTCAAATTGAAACTCCTGCCGGTTTTCGTCCCCTAACTCGCAAAGGGATGCGAGCAACGCAGGATGTGATTATACAACATATCAAGCTCGATTACGAAACCTTTATTAATTCTGCTTACTTACGTCAAGGACGAGCAGATGAATTCATGCTCAAACGTCCTACTGAACGGAAGGAAATTTTAGCGGAGTTGTTAAAACTCGATCAATATGATGTATTGGAAGAAAGAGCTAAGGACAGTTCTAAACTTTATAAAGGAAGGGCGGAAGAGTTAGAGCGTTCTTTGGATAATATCAAAGTTCAACTCCAACAACAGGAAACAACAAAAGCGCAAAGAGTGGAGTTAGAATCTCAACTTAATAGTCTTCAACAGCAGCAAGCTCTTGATAATATTCAATTGCAAAGTTTGCAAGTTGTCGAACATAAACGCCAAAACTGGGAACAACAACTGAATTTTGTCTGGCAACAATATCAAAATCTTAGCCAAGATTGTGATCGCTTGCATGAAGAACAATTAGCTGTTAAATCCCAATTAGCAGATTTAAAAGTCATTTTAAATCAAGCTGCCGAAATTATCGCCGGATACGCTCAATATCAGAGTCTACAATCCCAAGAAGAGGCTTTTGCTGTTAAATCTGAACAACATACCCGCGCTACCAGCTTCCGACAACAACAACAACAAGAGCTTACTAAACAAGTCCAAACAATTGAATACCGATTTCAACAAGCTCAAGCTCAATTAGAAGGTTTAGAACAACAAGAGCAAGAAATTCAACAAACTCTCACTAAATCTTCGGAAGTAGAAACTGCTTTAGCTCAATTAGCTTCGGCTCGTAAGCATCTTAATTATTTCGATCAGTTGCAAATGCAAGTGAATCCTTTATTACAACAACGGTTAAGTTTACAGAATCAATTAGATCGCACTCGTGCTAGTTTAGTAGCGCGGCTGGAACAACTGCAAGCTACAGAAACCCAACTCCAAAGTCAATATCGTCGTCAACCACAACTACAACAAGCGGCGCTAGATGTGGGTATACAAATTGAAGAACTGGAGAAAAAACGGGTGTATTTACAGCGGGTGCAGGAAAAAGGACAGGAACGCAGGCACTTTATCGAACGTTTACAAGTACACCAACGAGATTACGAGAAATTACTGGGAGAACTAGAGCAGAAATTACAAGTACTCCAAAGTCCTAATGCTTTGTGTCCTTTGTGTGAACGTCATCTAGATGAGCATCACTGGAGTCGGGTTATACAAAAAACCCAACTAGAGTATGAAGATACCCAAGGACAATTTTGGGTAGTGCGGGAACAAATGGCGGTTTCTGACAGAGAAATTCAGGTACTTAGACAAGAATATCGAGAAATTTCTCAGCAATTAGCTGGTTATGATGCTTTGCGTGAACAAAGGGGACAATTAGCTGCAAAATTACAAGCAACTACAGATGTTCAAGAGCAGTTACAACAAATTGCTCTGGAAAGAGAACATTTAGAAAGTTCTTTGCAAGGAGATTATGCTCCTGATAAACAAGTAGAACTCCAGCAATTAGAGCAATATCTGCAACAGTTGAATTATAATGAACAAGACCATACTTTAGCTAGAAGTGAAGTAGAGCGTTGGCGATGGGCAGAAATTAAACAAGCACAAATTAAAGATGCTACTAAAAAACAGGCTCAATTAGCAGCCAGAAAACCAAAATTACAAGCTACTATTGACGAATTTAAGCTCAAAATTCAGTTAGAACAAACAGATTCTGATACAGCTAAACAAATAGAAGCTTTAACTCAGGAAATTAAAGAGCTTAACTACAGTTCTGAACAACACAATAAGTTGCGTCAAGCTGTACGTGAGTCACAATCTTGGCAGTTGCGTTATCAACAGTTTTTGTCGGCTCAACAAAAGTATCCTCAACTTGAGACAAGATTAGAAGATTTGGCAAGTTCTTACAAGAGTAGATTAGCAGATCAGCAAAGATTTGCTACTCAAATTGACAGCATTGTAGAGCAATTAAAAGCTACAGCGAACCCGACGGAGCAAATTAATGCTTTAGAACAGCAAATAGCGATTCGCAGAAGGGAACTTGACGAGAAAATAGCTAATTTGGGGCGTGTAGAACAACTATTACATCAATTACAAACGTTGCAGACTCAGTATGTGCAAGAACAGGAACAATTAAAATATTGTCAGCAGCAACATCGTGTTTATCACGAATTAACGCAAGCTTTTGGTAAAAATGGTATCCAAGCGTTGATGATTGAAAATGTGTTACCACAACTAGAAGCTGAGACAAATCAACTACTTTCACGGTTGAGTGCTAATCAACTACACGTACAATTCGTTACTGTGAAAGCGGGACGTAGTGGAAAATCAACTAGGAAACATACTAAGTTGATCGATACTTTAGATATCTTAATTGCTGATGGGAGGGGAACGCGAGCCTATGAAACTTATTCTGGGGGCGAAGCGTTTAGAATTAATTTTGCGATTCGCTTGGCCTTAGCGAAATTATTAGCTCAACGTGCGGGAGCAGCCTTACAACTGTTAATTGTAGATGAAGGCTTTGGGACTCAGGATAATGAAGGGTGTGATCGCTTGATTGCGGCGATTAATGCGATCGCTAGTGATTTCGCCTGTATACTTACAGTAACTCATATTCCCCACCTCAAAGAAGCCTTCCAAGCGCGGATAGAGGTTAACAAAACTCAACAAGGTTCACATATATATCTATCAATTTAATTGCTAATTAGTTATAGCCTTACTTAATTAAATCTTTATATAATTGACCATTATTTATTTGATGCGCCAATATACGCAATCCCAAGTGAACCCTTTAACTATTAAGTGGTAGATTTTTTGTTATCACTGCGTAACTTCTAGATTATATCTAAATATATCCTTTATTGATTACAAGTATTCGGTATAGTAGCTTATTAATATCCTGACTATTAATATCTTGACATTTCTAATGTTTATTAGTGATAATACTTAAGACAAGCCCTTAAGCTACCTTTATTTATCTGAAAAGGTTTACAGTTCAGAAAGTTTTGGTTTTAAACTAGATCAGGATATGAACGTGGATTAATTCATTATGCAAAATCACAAATATAAAAAGACGAACATCAGCAGCACTCTACTAGAGCAAGAATAATATGATAATTTTCATGATTGGGGTAATCACCGGCGTAGGGATTCAACTGATTTCTTTATCTCTTTTTAATTTCTTTGTGACTAAGTTTAGTGAGAACCAACCAAAAAAGCAACAGAATAATAATTTAAATTTCACAGAATCAGAAGGATATTTGTCAATAAAATTGGATAAAGAAATATCTGAATGCCAACGTATACAACCTGAATTGCAAAAACTACTGCTTTTGCAAAAAGCGACTTTAGAATCTGCTACAGATGCTATTTTAATAGTAGATAGCCTAGATAAAATTGTAGGATTTAATAAGAAATTCTTGGAAATGTGGGATATACCTGCATTAATGATCACATCAGGTAATTATAAACAAGCATTGAGAACTGCCATCAAAAAATTAGACAATCCTAGACATTATTTATCAATTCTTAGAGAATTAGATGAGAATCCAGATATTCATATTGGTGAGAACATTCTTTTTAAAGATGGACGAATATTTAATCCTTTTTATCAGCAGCAATATAAGTATAAAAAAAATATTGGTCAAGTTTGGATTTTTCGCGATATTACTGCCGAAAAGTTAGCTTCAAATATAATTAATTATGAATCTTTACATGATATTTTAACTAATTTGCCAAATAGACTATTACTTAAAAACTTACTGATTGATGCTTTGACAAAAGTTAGTCATAATCATAGCTTGGGTGTATGTTTTTTAGACTTAGACCGCTTCAAAAAAATTAACGATAGTTTAGGTCATGGTATTGGTGATAAATTGTTACAAATGGTTGCCCAATGTATCAAGAAATCTCTGCGTTCAGATGATATAGTTGCGCGGTGGGGAGGGGATGAGTTCATTATTCTACTACCAGAAATTAGTGAGATGTATAACATTGATCTGATTCAAGAGCGCATATTCGCAGCATTTAAACAAGGATTTAAGATAGATAATTATCACTTAAACATTAGTCCCAGTATTGGAATTGCTTTGTATCCCCAACACGGAGAAGACGGAGAAACATTAATTAAAAATGCTGAAGCAGCATTATCTTTTGTCAAATTACAAGGACGTAATAACTATAAAGTGTATCAAGCAGCTATCAATTCCCAAGCTACAGAATTGTTCATTTTAGAAAATAGCTTATACAATGCCTTAGAACGCCAGGAATTTAAAGTTTACTATCAACCGCAAGTAAATAGTTCTACAGGTGAAATTACCAAAATGGAAGCTCTACTACGTTGGCAACATCCAGAACTAGGTTTAATTCCACCAGCTACTTTTATTCCTATTGCGGAAGAAACTGGATTAATTCTCCCAATTTCTGAATGGGTCTTAAAAACTGCTTGTTTACAAAACAAAGCCTGGCAACAGACACTAAACTTATCATCTCTATCAGTGGCTGTGAATTTTTCAGGCAGACAATTTCAGCAACCTAACTTAGTTGGTATAGTAGAACAGGTATTATGCGAAACTAAATTAGCCCACAGGTATTTAGAGTTAGAAATTACTGAAACTGTAGCTATGCAAGATGTGGAATTGACTCAAAAAATTTTAAGACAATTAGATGAAATGGGAGTTACTATATCAATAGATGATTTTGGTACAGGATATTCTTCTCTAAGTTATTTAAAAGATTTTTCTATTCACGCCTTAAAAATAGATCAGTCTTTTGTGCAGGATTTAGCTAATAAGGATCATCAGACAGCGATTACAACAGCGATTATTTCCTTGGCACATGGACTTAATTTATCAGTAGTTGCTGAAGGAGTCGAAACTCAAGAACAACTAAATGCACTGCGAATTCTGCAATGTGAAATTATGCAAGGGTATTTTTTTAGTCACCCCCTCTCTGCGGAAGAAGCTACAAGAATGTTGACAGCATATCAACCCCATAGACTCAAAGACTCATATTTACTTGCATGAATCAAAGAATAGGAGTTAGGAAAAACCTATTCCATAAGAAAGATTTTTGACTAGAGCATTTGACTTTCGCTTTGCGGTTCTAGCCTTTAGACAAAAGAGTGTCAATCAACTCGTTTACTATTACCTGCTTTTACCCAACCTTCTTTATCAGTACCTTCAATACGAATTTTCTGCCAATTCTTATCTGGGCTTTCTTCTAAAATAATCACCTTTTGATTAGCAGCAACCCCACCTACACTTTGAGCATCCAGGGTTGGTTGATCTCGCATACTCAAGCCTTGTGACCAAGTTACAATGCCTTGGTAAGCTCCTGGTGGTAATGAATCAGGTGATTCACTTAGAGTGGGAGTAGGACTGGGAGTGGAACTGGGAGTAGGTTTGGGTATGGATGTGGCTTTTACCTGAGTGACTTTTGGTTTGTCTGGTTTGGTTTGGGGATTATCGTTAGCAAATGTAGGTCTTGCAGGGGCTATGGCAGTACGATTGACAAAATAAAGAGCTATTGTTAGTCCACTACCTAATAAAACTGCGGTCGCTAATAGAAACCCTAGTATAAGTTTAAGCAAGCTAGAAAGCATATTTATATCCTTTAGTTAGTGGTAATTGGGAAGAGGCAAGAGGCAACAGCTAGAAGGTGATTATCCCCAATCCCTGTTTTAATCAATAGTCCATAGTAAAGCATCATTAAACCATGAACTATTGATCAAGTAATTTTGACTAAAATATTATTACATTTGACGTTGAATACGTTCACTCAAAGGACTATGCTTTGAAGCTAAACGCGCTCTTCCTGCAGCAGCCCATTCTTGCAGCTTCTGAATTTGTTCTACCGCAGTTCGCGCTAAAGGTATGATTTGACTAGCGGCTTCTAAAATATCATCGGTCGTAAAGTCACGATTTTGGCTAAACCCAATGTGCATCGCTTCAGTTAATGTTTGCTCAATTTCAGCGCCCGAAAAATCAGGTGTTTCGTAAGCTAATCTGTCAATTTCATAGCTGTTCAAGTTATGGGGACGCAATCGGGATAAATGGACCTTAAAAATTGCTTTTCTCTCTTCTTGAGTAGGTAAACCAACAAAGAAAATTTCATCAAAACGCCCTTTCCGCAACATTTCCGGGGGTAAGGCTTGGATATCATTAGCGGTAGCAACGACAAATACAGGGGAAGTTTTTTCTGCTAACCAGGTGATAAATGTTCCAAATACCCGGCTAGTTGTTCCCGCATCACCTTTACTACCTAACCCAGAAAAGGCTTTATCAATTTCATCAATCCATAATACACAGGGTGCAAGGGCTTCTGCGACTTGAATCATTTGCCTGGTGCGGGATTCCGATTCACCCACTAAACCGCCAAATAACCGCCCTACATCTAAGCGTAACAGGGGTAAATGCCAATGATGTGCGATAGCTTTGGCTGTTAAAGATTTACCAGTTCCTTGAATCCCCACCAACATTAAACCACGGGGGTGCGGTAATCCGTACTGTCGCGCTCGTTCTGTCAATGAACCACCCCGACGAATCAGCCAATCTTTGAGGTTATCGAGTCCTCCTATATCAGAAATCTGCTCAATGGCGGGGTAAAAGTCCAGGATTTGGGTTTGGCGGATAGTTTGGCGTTTTTCCTCCAAAACTAAATCAACATCCTCTAGTTGTAATTCTCCATGGGATGCAATCGCCCTGGCTAAAACTCGGCGTATCCGTTCCATTGATAATCCTTGACAAGAATGCACCAAGTCATCAAGAAATTTACCAGATGGAGAGTTACCAGTGGTTTGTAATAACCGTTCTACCTCGGTTTTAATTTCCGGTGCGGCTGGTAAAGGAAACTCAACCACCGTCAACACCTCCATTAAATCGTCAGGAATAGCGATCCGTGGCGATAATAAAACAATATTTTTCGGTTGAGATTTTAGCAGTCTGGCTAAGTTGCGGAGTTTGCGAGAAATGGCCACATCATCTAAAAAGCGGTGATAATCGCGGAGAATTAAGACCGCTGGTGCAGTAGCAGGTAATTTTTCGATAAATTCCAACGCTTGTAAGGGGTTGCGCCTTCCAAATCCCGCATCATTAGGGTTTCCTTGATAACCATCGACAAAATCCCAGGTATAAACAGGGCGATTTCCTTGGTTTGTAGCTTCTTCACGGATAGCTGCTTCTACCCGTTCTTCTTCGTAGGTGGGAACATAAATCAGCGAGTAGCGGGCGCGGAGGAGGAGTTTAAATTCGTCACGGAAGTTCATAAGGTAGTTGTTGCTGGTGATTTGTTCTTGATCCCATTTTTCAACTTTGTTAGGAATTACGCACAAGTTAGGAAAAAATGAAACATGTATCTCTTATGGGACTGTAGGAATAGACACGAAGGAAGAAGGGAAGGAGAAGAGCGATCACTGTTTGAAAATTTTGAACACTGCTTTTTTGTTTTGAGCAATCTCCGTTAGGAGATTCGGAAGGGTAGTCGCAAAGACGCAAAGGAAGAGGATACTGACCGCAGGAGATCTGGATATCCAAAGTTGATGGGTGAGTATCCACAGCTTGTTGAATCAACACTTAGACGCGACTAGCACAACTAGTTATGGTAATAACTTGTACTTTTCAGAACAACAGGAAAATAATATTGAATACATTTACTAGTTATAAAACTATAGCATCTAAGTGGAGTACTATATTTGATTACATTTGATTCCCCTTTCTATCAAGATTCCTTGGATGAAGCTAAAATTCTCTATGAGAAAGTATTATTACGTTTTATAGGAGTTGTAGAACAAGGTCAAACCTCTGCAAATTTACTTGAGATTATCACAAAAGAGCCGGATCATTTGCTAGTTCAACTACTTAGAGTTGTTCGCAAATATCTCCAGATACATCAATTGAAGTCAATGTTGAAATGAGCAAGACGAAAAGTGAAATACCTGATATTATTTAGAGACTTTGGCTATAGATTGCGTGCAATAGGGCAAGTGAGGAAAAATCTGCCAAGCCTTCCTATACAGGATTAAACTCCCATGGCAATACTTTTGGAGCAAAGTACACGAGGACAAAAAGTTATGACTTAACATAAAGTTTTTTCTTATAGTTTAACAAAATATTTAGCAAAGATTATTTAATTCGTGGTCCTGTAGGTGCTGGACGATATTTCATACTAAATGAAGTATTAGATAACTGGCAACATAAAACTCCTACGGATATGTTGATATCTCACTTAGATGGTACTCCATTAGTAGTTGTATTTGCTCGTTATGACTCTAACAGAGGAGGTTCTCAGGAAGATGAGAGAACAGGTGGAAATCGAGAGAAAACCACATAAATACTGAGTTATACTCAAATATACAATTTACCATTAAAAGCATTAATACTCAATCATGGACCTGGATTACTTCTCGGTTCTATGTGGGATAATTACGCTAGTATTAAAGAATATGGAGAAGGTAAAGTTATAATTTGTAAATTAAAAATGTAAGATGAAAGACTTACAAAAAATTGGTTATACACTTAAGTTGATTATTCCCATTATCGATGATTTCTGAAGAAATTATCGATAATCTGTGAGCCTTAAATATAAAACTATAAGCCAGTTCTCAAAACTATATTGACTTCAATTAAGTTGATTGATTGACATTGATTATTACCACTTTTGCCACTAACAAATTCCCCCATTACTTCACTGCCATTAACTAAACGTTTAATGATATTATCAATAGATAATGGTGAATTATCAATACCTATCCATTTTCTCCCTAGTTCTTCAGAGACAGCTAAAGTAGTTCCACTCCGACCAAAAGCATCTAAAACCATATCTCCAGGATTTGATGAAGCCATAATTGTCCGTTTCATCAAAGCTACATTTTTTTCTGTTGGATAACCAGTAATTTTAATATTTTGATTGTATGCATCTTTAAAATCAAGCCAAATATCTTGAAGAGAAATACCTTGACTGTTATCTAAATATACTTTTCTTCTGGGATTACCATTTGCAGACTAATATATTTGTCCCCTTACATCCATTTTTTCTAAAGTTCCTGGTGTATATTGCCAATGTTTACCGAGAGATGGTAGCATACTCCTTTAAGGTTAACCAGTTGCTTCTTTTCTTACTCCTGGAGCATAGGTAGGGAATTTTTTATATATTCTTCCTGCTTCTTGTTCTACATATTGATTTTCTTTTTTAAACGCCTCTTCTTTCCAATTCTCAAAGGCTTGGTTCCATAGATAGTTATCTGTTTTTGTATAAAAAAGAATAAAATCAGCTTTCTGATGAAAGTTCTCTGATTTTAATCAGACGTTGGCGCAAAAATCCTAAATATTCTGCACCTTCCATGAGATCATGATAAGCATGGTTTCTATTACGAGACTCAGAACTGCTACCTGTTGAGTATGGCGGATCAATATAAACTAAGTTAACTTTTCTGTTAGCACTATCATGATTTAATAACCTGCGAACCACGTTTAAGTTATCGCCATATATTACTTGATTTCTAGGTTCTCCTTCAACACTGATTACAGGATTTAACTTGGCTGGCTGAATTCTGAATATATCTTGAATAGGCGTTTTACCATCATAATTTAATACGGAATGAGATCGTAGTTTTTTGGTGATTACGTCCATTTCTATTAGGTATTCCTGTTGCTACTTTCTTCTGATTCGAACTTTTTTATCATTGTAATATTACTATATTTTTTCATCAAGATTGTTTTTTATCTCATGCAAAGACGCAAAGATGCAACGGAAGAGGAGAAGAAGGGGTAATATCGGTATTATCGTTTAGCAGCTTGATATGTCTGGGAATTCATTCCCAGTCTCATAACGGAAGTCCGTTCAAACTTACTAAATAATTCTAAATTATTCTAAATAATCAAATATTTTCTCAGTCGTCTTGAAACGAACTTTGCTATTAGCCTGAGATTTCAATCTCAGCCAGATATGGGCGATTTTCCAAACTCTTGAATCATTACTTTACGTTAGTAAGGCATTTTATTTGCATCCGTTGACGGAATCTCCTATCAACTTTTTCAAAGCACTATTAGAAGCTCCACTCGGATGAATAAAATTTAGGTGCTTAAATTTCTTCTCTAGTAAATTGATCAGGTTTACCACGTAAAACTCAGACTCATTCACAGAGAACTACATTAGCAACAAAACATTCCTCCGCAGCTTCAATGATTTCAGCAGCTTGTTCCCACTGTTGTTAATCATATTTTGTCAGGTAGCGCACTAAAATATTTGTATCAACTCCAATCACTTGATCGTTCTCTAAGTGCTGCTTCCATATCCTCTAAAGTTGCGGGAGTCATACCCGGACGATGTAAAATCCCGGATAAACCTTGAACAGGAATATTTAGAGGAATAAGGTTTGACTATCCGATTTTCATCAATGAAAAAATCAACCTTGACAGAGTTAGCAAGGTTGAGATAATCTCTAATTTCTTTTGGGATAGTTACTTGTCCTTAAGTCGTGATAGTTTCACTAGCCATAACTCAAATTCCTTACTTGACTTTATTTTACTATTCTGGAAGTTGCTTTTTCAAGCTTTCCAAAGCAGACCAACGATTATCAATAATCTCCTCAGAAATACTAGCAACAGCATCCAAAATACCTGGACATTTACGATCGCACAATTGACGCTGGGGAATTGCTAAACACATTTGCTCATACAGCCATTCACTAGGATAAAAATAACCATCATGTGAAACCGCCTCCACTAAATCTTCTATAGCCACTTCCCTTTCTAAAGGCAAGTCCTCGGCTTGATTAGCATTTGGATCTAACCAAATAATTTCTTTAGTATTAACAGCCAAACGTTGATTATATTGCTGCAAACAGCGGTTACAGGTACAAGTAATAATTGATTCTGCCTGAGCGGAAACTTCTAAATAATTCCCCTGATGCTGTACGTGGATAACTCCACGTACCGGGGTTAAAGTTTCCAGACCAGGCAGAGACTCATTAACTTGAATTTCCTCTGTCCGCTCCGGGGCTTTAGTTAGCTGCGGAATAAAAATAGCGTCCATAGGATTTGTGAGATATCCTCACGCAAAATTATGATTGATAATCAGCAAAGTTGCTGTTACTACACTTTGATTTTAGCTCTAATAGCCAGGATCTGTTGGTGGTTCAGTCGCAGGTCGAACTACCAAATTACGATGGGGTTCTTTCCCTCGGCTGAAGGTTTCCAAATCTGGAAATTCCTTCAGAAAGTTGTGAACTTGTCGCCGTTCGGCCGAACTGAGGGATCTAATTTCCACTTCTCGTCCAGAAAAACGCACTTCTTGAACCGCTGTTTTTGCTAAAGCACTAATTTCTGCTTGTCGTTTAACACGGTAGCTATTCAACTCAATAGTATAAGATGTATGTGCGTGTTCTGGTTGATGCAAATTCAGCACCGAATTTGCTAGATACTGCATCGCATCCAACACAGTACCACCAGCACCAGTCAACATCCTGATTTGTTCTGGCATCAAATTCGTTTCATCAATTGTCAACCAGTAACTATCCGGTTCTTGAGAACCTACCCCAATAGCTGGAGTAGCATCCAAATTCCCTCTAACATTAGTAGATATACCAGTGAGTTGCAGCAATTGTGTTAACCATTCTTCAACATGCTGCATGGAAATGTAACTCATAATCAGCCTGTAGCCTTTTTCTTAGAACTTTTTGGCTCAAAGGGCAAAGTTTTAGCTTCTGCGGTTGCTGCTTCTTTTTCCTTATCCTGGAGAACCACCAACTTTTGCAACTCCTCCGGTAGAGGTTCGCGGGAAAGAATGTAGGTTTGCAGGGTTTGGAAAATGTTGCCAATCACCATGTACATCAGCACACCAGCAGGTAGTGGGAAAAACAGAAACATCCCCGAAAAGATTACAGGGGTAATTTTGTTAACCGTATCCTGCTGAGGATTCCCACCGCTGGAATTCTGCCCAGAAAGCATTTGGCTGACGTAAAGACTAATGCCAAAGAAGACAATCATCGCCACAATATCCCAGTGAATTGTGCCATCAGGATCTTGTGCGCCTACCCTACCTAAAGCATCAATGAACAGAAATCCTCTATCTGCCGCCAGTCCTGGGATTGAGCCTTGAATTGTCACGTCTCCTGGCTGTAAGGCTTCTATATTGCCTTCGGCATCAATTTTTACCCTATCTTCCCCTTTCATGATTTTCCATTCAGGAGTCAATTTGGTTTCTGGATGTTCTGCTAAGAGCAAATCAAATGGTTTGCCCTCCATTGTTTGATATTGGACTTTTGTCTTTTCTCCTACTGCCAACTTATTACCACTAGGGAGGATAGCGGTAATTTTTGTGTGTTCCCCATCTGCAATGTAGATATTTTGGGGAGCAGTGGCAAAGGCTTGGGGTTGAATGCGTTCGATTTGTTCGGCGGGTAATATTTGCAGGTTAACAGAGTAGTTAACTCCCGCAAATGGTGAACCCCGCAAAGTAGCAAACAGTGCCAGTAAGACAGGCATCTGTAAAAGTAATGGCAAACACCCTGCCAAGGGGTTGCCAAATTCTTTTTGGACATTGACCATTTCCTCTTGCTGCTTTTGCGGATCGTCTTTATAACGCTCTTTGATTTCTGCCATCCGCCTTTGCATCACAGGCTGGACAACCCGCATTCGTCGCATACTGCGAATCGAGCCAGCACTCAGGGGATAGAGCGCAAAGCGGATTATCAATGTCAAGGCAACGATCGCCAATCCATAGCTAGGGAAAAAACCATAGAAGAAGTCTATGATTGGCAGCATCACGTTGTTCGAGAGAAATCCGATACCAAAATCCATTATTCTGAATCCAACCTGAGGTACTGTAAATTGAACTGAATCTAATTTATCTAAATAGTCATTTATTAGCGATTATGCTTCGCTACGGATAGCCGCCCAATGGAGATTGGGGACTGGGGGATGGGGACTGGGGGGTAAATTTGTCCTCTTCCTCTCTTTATCTCCCACTCTTTACTCTCCTACCCACCATCTTTTTCCTATTTGATTGGTCTTGATATACACAGTTTATGAATGACTACTGTTTAGCAGCACTGTATTGGGGATTTTTAGCAGCAACTTTTTCGTTAATGTATTCATAAACTTCCCGAAAGTTGGGAACTGCCCGCATTTCTAAACGAGTGCCGTTTCTGAGTGTAACTACCATATCTCCCCATAAGCCAACACCACGTGGTATTTTCACTAATTTGACGATTTCTGAGTAAATTACGTCAGTGCGATCGCGTCCCATCCAACCACCCATCACCGCAATTCGGCGATCAGTGATGCGAAAACGCAACCACAACGCTCTGACTATTGCGCCAATAGTCAATGGCAAACCAACCAAGGTTAGCCCAATTAATAAATTGAGAATCAAATCCCCAATATGGGGGCCACCTTCATAATAAATTTCTTCACGAATACCCATTTATGACCTCAGCTTTTGCCAATAACTGCTCTAATTCTTGCAGAAATTGTTGGCTTACGCACTCAGATTCTGCTGCCTTTGGCTTCACAATTATGACTAGCCGCCATCCCGGCACTAAATTAGGTATTAATTGATACAAATCTTTAGCAATTTGCCGTTTAATACGGTTGCGAACTACTGCTCTTTTACTGACTTTGGTGCTAATAGAAATGCCAATTTTAGTCGTGGCTAAATTTTCACAGCTAGTTGGTTTTGTTGTGACATCGGCAGCATCCATAGAAGGTCGTTTTACACCCAACGGTTTTAAAGCTCTCAAAGTGAAATGAGAGCTATGACACCGAATTCCTTCTCGGAAAACTGCCTGAAAATCCCGTAGGGATTTTAGTCTATATGCTTTGGGCAAAGGCACAACGGCTGTTTATTGGTGAATTTACCCTAAACACTCAGACGATGACGACCTTTTCTTCTTCTGGCGCTAATCACGTTTCTACCTTCTGGTGTCCGCATTCTGGCACGAAACCCAGAGGTTCTTTTTCTCTTACGACAAGTGCCGCCCAATGTCCTTTGCATACCTTTCTCCTCTTAGCCGATTTTTATAAAAAGTCACAATCTCTAATCTTACTACTTCTCAGGCAATCTAAACATATTTCTGGATAGAGTTCCTGAGGACTGGGGACTGGAGAGAAATTTATTCTTTTGCCTGTTCCCTATCCCCTATTCCCTTTTTAAGAAATACTGATAATCCAAGAACCAAGGTAACGGAGTAGTGGTACATCTCCAGGGGAGAGAACTTGGCAGTTGAAATAGAAAATTCCCCCAAAGGTGGGATTCTGTACGTTAGATAGGACTAACTCAACGTTGGTACCTGCTGGTACTAGTTTCTGGGGTAATATTTCAATTACCCGCCCTTCTTTGTCCCATTTCACTTCACTCAGGGGCACGCTTTTATCTTTGACTCTAACTTCGACCTTTTTGGTGTCAAAGGTGCCTTTATAATATTTAGGGTAAGTAATGGCAAATTGAGCCACTGCCAATTTCATTTTTTTGGCAGGCAGTCGGAGTATATATCTGTCTGTCGAAGCTGTTTGTCCACCAAAATCTAAGCGGAAGGGCAGCTGATTTTCTGATTTAACACCGCTTAACAATGTTAAGCCGGGTAAACTTTGTGCCACACTAGTAGCAGTAAGACTTGTCAACAAATAACCAGTAACAGCCAAAGCCGAAAGTAAATGTCGCATAGTTAGGCATCCTCTAAATAAATATTATCTCTGTAATCTTAAGTAACAGTCACGTTAGTATTCGTAACTACACTTTACTACTTTATGATTGAAGATAGACGGAAAATCACAATTAAAGTGTCTTGTGCGTCCAAAATTAAGGGTGCAGGGTGTAGGTAGGATGTGGGGTAAGGAACTTAATTTTATCTCCTGATCGTTATCGTTGTAGATTTGATGTTTTACATCAAATTTAGGTTATCTGCTTAAATGTTCCTGAGTATATATAAATAAATATTGAGAAATATAAGAAAATTCATAAAAGTTGAAATATAACTTCGCCGATCGCTAGTGAAATTGCGATAAATTTGGTTAGACTGAAACTTTCTAGTTGACTGCCGTGGCTAATCAGATGTATTGTAAACTGAGTTTTGTCTTCTATATACACCAGAATCAAGTAGACATCTTGTAAAATTCTTTCTGTGGTATGATAGAAATTTTTAGATTTTATGTATTTTTGGTGTTGTTTGTGTTCAGTATTTCAAACATAACTGTGTAAATATAACTTTCGTTTGGCTAAAAAAATAATACCTCCATTATAACATACATAAAATTAATTCTGCAAGAGGTATAATCTACATGTGTTGGTATTAACCCTCTCAAGTATTAGTATTTTAGGAATCCCTGAGATTATTTACCAATAGGAATGAACTCATAAAAAATTAACAATTAATAATTGCAAGAAAGCTAAAGTGGCGAAATTTAATGAAAATTGCATGATGCCAACAAAAAATAGCAAACTTTATCAATCCCGAAAATAATCTGAAGACATATATATAACATTAGAAAAAGACCATAAGATGTGCAATAAGTAAATTAGTATCCAACTATCTAGGATAGGTATATGCTTTTTCATTGACATAATCAAGCTTTGCTGGGGGAGAGAAACTAAGAGTGGAGAAGACAGAGTTGAATTTGAAATCTACTAAAAAAATCAGGGCTGACATTACCCGCTTATATACCATAAGTCGCGGAAATCCTTCAACAGAGGAATTCCATAGTTAGTAGATATGTAGGTATTTATCTTCAGGAGATTCCATGAAAATAGCAGTTGCTAAAGAAATTGAAGTTTGTGAACGTCGTGTGTCATTAATTCCTGACATTGTAGCTAAATTGGTCAAACAGGGTTTAGAAATTTATGTAGAAAGTGGTGCTGGAGACAAAACATATTTCACAAATGCAGACTATGAAGCAGCAGGTGCAAAAATTATCAGTGATGTAGCGACATTATGGAGTGAGGCGGATATATTACTGAAAGTAAGTCCTCCCCAAGATAGAGAAGATGGACGTTCAGAAATTGACTTACTCAAACCAGGATCAGTTTTAATCAGCTTTTTGAATCCCTTGGGTAATCCTGTCATAGCGCAGAAATTGGCAAATAGGCAAATTACAGCGTTAAGTATGGAATTAATCCCTCGTACTACCAGGGCGCAAAGCATGGATGCTTTATCTTCCCAAGCATCATTAGCAGGATATAAAACCGTACTGTTAGCAGCAGCAGCATTACCAAAATATTTTCCAATGTTAACCACCGCTGCTGGGACGATCGCCCCAGCCAAAGTATTTATTATGGGAGCAGGTGTAGCAGGATTGCAAGCGATCGCCACAGCCCGTAGACTAGGAGCAGTAGTAGAAGCCTTTGATATTCGCCCAGCCGTGAAAGAAGAAGTACAAAGCTTAGGCGCGAAATTCATAGAAGTCAAACTAGAAGAAGACACCGTAGCCGCAGGTGGTTATGCCAAAGAAATCTCCGAAGACAGCAAAAAACGTACCCAACAACTAGTAGCCACCCACGTCAAAAACTCAGATGTAGTAATTACCACAGCCCAAGTACCAGGGAGAAAGGCCCCCATTCTCGTGACAGAAGAAATGGTAAGAGCAATGAAACCCGGTTCTGTGATTGTGGATTTAGCTGCAGAACAGGGTGGAAACTGCGCTTGTACTGCACCAGGTAAAGACATAGTTTGGAACGGCGTAACAATTATTGGACCCATCAATCTCCCCTCATCCATGCCAGTACACGCCAGCCAACTGTATGCAAAAAACATTACCTCATTAATGCAACTACTAATCAAGGACAAAGCCTTGCAAATCAACTTTGGTGATGACATCGTAGACGCAGCTTGCATTACTCATGGTGTAGAAATTAGAAACCAACGAATCAAAGAAGCCCTACAGACAGCCACAGTTTAACCACCAGCGCAAAAAGATTTAGAACACAGATGAATGGATGAGATATATTCCTTCCCTTTCTTTACGTCTTTGCAGCTTAGCGACGACTCTTAGGAGATATGCCTCCAGCATTTTAGACGAACGCTAAAAGCGATTGCGCGAAACCCAATTCTTCATTCAATCCAAAATAGACATGACAGAAGCATTACTCGCCGCCTTATTTGTACTCGTCTTAGCCTCTTTCATTGGCTTTGAAGTTATCAACAAAGTTCCCCCCACACTCCATACTCCCTTAATGTCGGGTTCAAACGCCATTTCAGGTATTTCCGTAATTGGTGCAATACTTGCTGCGGGGGAGAAGAACACCGATTTATCTGTAATTCTCGGTTTAGTAGCTCTAATTTTGGCAATGGTTAACGTTGTCGGTGGTTTCCTCGTTACAGATAGAATGCTACAAATGTTCAAAAGAAAGGAAGTGAAAGCATGAGCGACTTTTTACCCACTGGGATTCAGCTGACGTACTTAGTCGCTGCATCATTATTCATTCTAGGTTTGAAAAAACTCGGTTCACCAGCTACAGCCAGAAACGGTAATCTTGTCGCTGCGGTGGGAATGCTGTTAGCAATTATCGCAACAATGCTAGATCAGCAAGTATTAAATTACGAAATGATTTTAGTAGGTTTGTCCATTGGTTCAGTTATTGGTGCTGTTGTAGCTTACAAAGTGCAAATGACCGAAATGCCACAAATGGTGGGTTTACTCAACGGTTTGGGTGGAGCATCTTCCGCACTTATAGCAGTTGCCGAATTTTCGCGGTTATTAGGAAGTTCTCAACCTATTCCCCTTCATGTCAACATTTCCATGTTGTTGGATGTGTTAATCGGTGGTGTGACATTAACTGGAAGTTTTCTCGCTTTTGCGAAATTGCAAGGTTTAGTTAGTGGCACACCGATAACCTTTCCTTTGCAACAACCATTTAACCTCTTCCTTTTAGGTACATATATAGCCGGAAGTGCCTATTTAATCATGTCGCCGGATAGTTTACCCATCTTTTTAGCGGTGGTAGCTGTCTCCTTGGTATTGGGTGTGATGTTTGTACTACCAATTGGTGGCGGTGATATGCCCGTGGTAATCTCCCTGTTGAACTCCCTCTCAGGTGTAGCTGCTGCTGCTGCGGGTTTTGTGGTGATGAACAACATGTTAATCATCGCTGGTGCTTTGGTGGGTGCTTCTGGTTTAATCCTGACAGAGATTATGTGTAAGGCTATGAACCGGTCATTATTCAGTGTCTTATTTAGTGCCTTTGGTTCAGTGTCTACCGCTACTGGTGATGCAGTCGCTGGTGCAAGTAATCAAACAGTGCGCAGTATCGATCCGGAAGAAGGGGCAATGATGTTGGGATATGCCCGTTCTGTAGTGATTGTACCAGGATACGGTATGGCGGTTGCTCAAGCACAGCATAGCGTCCGTGAGTTGGCAGATCAACTAGAACGTATGGGTGTGGATATTAAATATGCGATTCACCCTGTTGCAGGGAGAATGCCTGGACACATGAACGTATTATTGGCTGAGGCTAATGTGGCTTATACCCAGTTGTACGACATGGATGATATTAATCCCCAGTTTCAACAAGCTGATGTAGCATTAGTGATTGGTGCTAATGATGTAGTGAATCCAGCAGCCCGTAATGATACGAATAGTCCTATTTATGGAATGCCGATTTTAGAAGTTGATCGGGCAAAGCAGACTATTGTGATTAAGCGCGGGATGAGTGCAGGTTTTGCTGGTGTTGATAATGAGTTGTTTTATAAGGATAACACAACGATGTTGTTTGGTAGTGCTAAGGATATGGTGGCTAAGTTGGTTTCGGAAGTTAAGCAGCTTTAAGACAAACGAAGTACTAAGGCACGAAGAACAAGAATACAAGTATCAATAAGGATTAGCTTGCTTTGAGATTTTAGTAATTTTGAGGCGAGCTAATTTTTCCTTTATAGTTGCTAAAATTACCCGCAGTGAAATCGAATGAAGTAGTTAGTGTTGATCCATCCACTAATTGTAGTGCCAGGCAATTTCAGTTTTTATCACTTTTAAGCTAAGACAATTTACGCGTATGAGCATTAGCTCATTTATTAGTCAAGCAAAATAAAAATAAATATTGGTAAATTAAGATTAACCACACAAACCCACAAGTTCAAAGTGCACATCTCCAACAAAGAAGGTAGAGGCTTTACATGGAAAGTCTTTACAAGGGTTTTGGATGACGCATATTTAATTAATTTCTGGAGATGTGTACTGGGTGCTTATGTAGCTTTACCCTAAAAATTGGTAAGATGGCAGGTAAAACAACTATGATAGACAACCGAATACTTTACGTTCGCCTTCCCTGTAACCCTATCTTTCCCATTGGGGTTATTTATCTTTCTGATCATGTCCACAAGCTGTTTCCCAACATTAAACAGCGGATTTTCGACTTAGGCACAGTCCCACCTCTAGATTATGCTGCTGCCCTAGATTCCTACATTGATGAATTTAAGCCTACACTCCTAGTCTTTTCTTGGCGGGATATTCAAATATATGCTCCAGTGGGTGGACGTGGCGGTAATCCGCTACAGAACGCCTTTGAATTCTACTATGCTAAAAACCCATTCATAAAATTGCGTGGTGCATTAGGTGGTTTGCGAATCTTCATTGCTTACTATATCGAATTATGGCGTAACATAGGACTAATTAAGCGGGGGTTAAAACGCGCCCAAAAATATCACTCTCAAGGGCGTGTACTTGTAGGTGGTGGTGCTGTCAGTGTATTTTATGAACAGTTAGGTAAAAGCCTACCAGCAGGAACAATTATTTCTGTAGGTGAAGGGGAAACCCTGTTGGCAAAATTTTTAGGTGGACAAGAGTTTCGAGATGAACGTTGCTATGTAGTGGGAGAAAATGAACCACGGGAACGCCTGATTCATGAACAACCCACACCCCTAGAAAAAACTGCTTGTAACTACGACTATATAGAAACCATCTGGCCAGAATTTAACTATTACTTGCAAGATCAGGATTTCTACATTGGTATCCAAACTAAGCGTGGTTGTCCCCACAACTGCTGTTATTGTGTTTACACTGTTGTTGAAGGTAAACAAGTACGGATTAATCCCGCTGATGAAGTCGTAGCTGAGATGCGACAATTATATAATCGTGGTATTAGAAACTTCTGGTTTACTGATGCTCAATTTATCCCTGCCCGGAGATATATTGATGATGCTGTAGAACTATTGCAGAAAATTGTCGATTCTGGCATGACTGATATCAATTGGGCAGCATATATTAGAGCAGACAACTTAACACCAGAGTTGTGTGACCTGATGGCTAAAACTGGTATGAATTATTTCGAAATCGGCATTACCAGTGGTTCTCAAGAACTTGTACGCAAAATGCGGATGGGTTACAACCTGCGAACCGTTTTACAAAATTGCCGTGATTTAAAATCAGCGGGTTTCAATGATATGGTTTCTGTCAATTACTCCTTTAACGTGATTGACGAACGTCCCGACACCATCCGCCAAACAATTGCTTATCACCGGGAACTAGAACGAATTTTTGGTGGTGATAAAGTCGAACCTGCAATTTTCTTTATTGGACTCCAACCCCATACCCACTTGGAAGAATATGCTTTTAAGGAGGGTATCCTCAAACCAGGTTATGATCCTATAAGTTTGATGCCCTGGACAGCTAAAAAACTCCTGTGGAATCCTGAACCATTGGGTTCATTCTTTGGTGAAATTTGTTTACAAGCTTGGCGACGTAACCCTAATGACTTCGGACGAGAAGTTATGAATATCTTAGAAGAAAAATTAGGTTGTGCCGAACTAGAAACAGCACTTTCTGCACCAATTGAAGCCAAAGAAAAGCAACGTGCAGGGATAATGAAATCCTGAAGTCCTGAGTGGGCAGGGAAAACCTGCCCTTAATGACTCCCGAACTCCCCAACTCTCGAACTCCATGTTACAAGGTTCAATTCTCCAACAACTAGAAATAGCCCATCGTCACAGTACAAGGCCGATTCACTTTAGGGTGTATTACAAAAATACCCTGGTCGCTTTGTGTCACGCTCTGGAAGACCACATTTTAACTGAAGAAGGTCAACCTTTAGTAATAACGGCATTCCAACGCGGTAAATGGTATCTGCAAGAGGCAAATAGATACGCAGATATTGCCCAAAAAAGCCGTGAAATTGTGATTATCGCTACTGCTGATGCTGTCTTTGCCGAACATCCTACCAGTCAGCTACCTAATGTTAATTTAGTAGGGTTAGAAGCAGATGATCCTGTGGGACAGGAGTGGCACTTGATTATTCTGTCACCCCAATACACAGCAATGGTAATTTGTCAAGAATTATCTGAAAGTGATTATGGTAGTTGTGGTTTACCGACTTCGGATTTAGAGCGTAAATTCTATGGTTTGTGGACATTTGAGCCTGAATTAGTAAGACAGACAGCAGACTTTGTGATCGCTCACATTGAAAAATATAACCCAGAACTAACCACTAAACTCAACACCCATAAACAAGCAGTTCAAGCTGCCATCATCTCACCCAAAGATGTAAGCAAAGTTGTTACCCGCGTAGTTGATTACCTGCAAACAAGACAAAATAATTTAACCATTCCCCCAGTGCTAGATAGTAACTTAGTTTCTAACGAAATCCAGGCATTTTTACGGATGGCCCAACTGGTAGATTTAGCAGAGATCAACAACCCCATGGCCGCGTCAGAAGTAGTCGCAATTGTCGAGACAATGGGGCAATTATTGGATTTACCAGCATGGCAAATTAAAAGATTGCGTCTTGCCGCGTTATTACACCGTATAGATCCACTCCAAAGAGTAGAAAACTTACTCACTCCCAGTGCATCCACAAGTTACGAAAAAGATGCCCCCAGTTGTCCTTTAAGCTGTTCCCTTGTCCCAGGAGCGCAAACACTACGGACAATGCCACGACTGCGAGCAGTTGCTGAAATTATCACCCACCAAACTGAGTGGTGGAATGGAACAGGTCAACCAGCAGGTTTAGCAGGAGACGAAATTCCCCTAGAGTCAAGAATCTTAGCATTAGCAGCAAGTTTTCAATGGCAAGTTAGCAAACAATTATACTCAGAAACAAGTGAAAAAGATGTATTTACTCAAGCCTTAAATGAGTGCAGACAGCAACAATCTACCCGTTTTGACCCTAAACTGATAGATATACTAACTTTGTTAGTGATGGGTTTACAACAGGGACTAGACTTACCCCTGATGAGAACAAAAATCAGCAGAGGTATGTGGTTACTTGATTCTCCATGGGATAGCCACAGTAAAAGCAATGAAAAGATTAATCGTTACCCCCAATGAACATAGAAGCTATTAGATCAGGAAAAATCAAACAACTGCCAGGAGCAGACTTAGAAGAGGAGGAACTATCCCAAATAGATTTAAGCTGTGTCAACTTAGCCGGTGCAACCCTCGTTGGTGCTAACTTTACAGGTTCTAAACTGGAAGGTGCACATTTAGAAGGCGCGAATTTAATAGGCGCTAACCTCCAAGAAACTGACTTGCGAGCTAACCTAATGGGAGCAAACTTGATGCAGGCTAACTTAACCAGTGCGGACTTGCGGGGTAGTAATTTGCGTGGTGCTAACTTAATGGGTGCTACAGTTCGCGATGCCTCTTTCGCAGGTGCTTTCTTGAGTGGTGCTAATTTGATGAGTGTAAATTTGCAAGGTGTTGATTTTCGGGCTGCTGACTTGCGCGGTGCTAACCTCACAGGGGCAAATCTTAAAGGTGCAGACTTGAGTCAGGCTGATCTACAAGGAACTTTATTAAGTAAAGCTAATTTGGAAGAAGCTGATTTGCGGGGTGCGAACTTAGCAGGAGCAAATTTAAGTGGGGCAAACTTACTTTGTGCAGAGCTAGAAACTGCAAATTTCAGCGGTGTAAATTTAGATCGCGCTTGTTTGGTTGGTACAGTGCTTGAGGCAGTTTCTTACTCCTAAGTTTTGTTTATGAATGATATATCACGTTGGCAAGAATGGCTAACTGTACTAGCATATCTGGTAATAACTACATTTATTATGTGGCGCATATTTGCCACAGGAAATAAATAGAATAAACCCGGTCTACCTTGAGAAGCTGATGGTATTTGGCTCGAAAGTATTTCATGACAAGAGATTACGTGTTGATTTATCCTATTATTAGTTCTTAAAAAAAACTACAAATCATCTCACCAGGACTATTCTCTGTAAATTCCGAAACAGTCCCATCTTTATTTACCTTAAACTTAGTACGAGAATTGTGAACTTCTACAGGTGCTTTCTTTCACACCATCAACAGTTATAGCAGCCCTATGTTCCCTATATTTCTTAGCACTGCGTTTAATATTAAGAATACAGACTTCATATCCATCATAATTGTGACAAACAAGAGCAAACGCTGGAGATGTGAAAGACAAAGAAAATATCAACGACAGTAAAATGACCAAATATTTAATCATACAACTTTAAGGCTTTACCCCTCATCCACCAAGCTAGTCCACCCATAAATAACACGCCCAATATTCCCTGTAAAGGATTATTATTTACACCTGTCAACCAGTCTGGAACTACTCCTGAATATTTTGTCAATTTTCCCACATTAATAATGTAATAACCCGAAACTAAACCACCATGTAAACCTATTGGTAATCCTAACCTTCCTCTACATAAACGTTTACCCCATACCTGGGTTAACCCTAACAATACCAAAGCGGGAAATTGTGGCAAAGTATGAATAATAGACTCTAAAGGTTTAATAAAATGGGTGACAGCAAATAAGATACAATCTATCCAAGTTGCTAAACTGAAACCATAATCTCTTTCTAATTCATCCAACAACCAACCGCGAAATGATAATTCTTCAGCAAAACCAACACCGAAACCAACTAGTAAACCTTCTAAAATAATTTTCAATAAGAAAACTTTCGGTTGTTCCCATACCAACCAACCTAACAAACCCTGTAAACTAAATACAATCAAAATACTAATTAAGCCAATAGCCAAACCTTGGACAAAATTTACACCATTTAGACTGGAAAACTCTAAACCATAATGAGTTAATATTTTTGGTTGCTGATAGACTTGCTTTCCCCATAGCTTCAGCAAAAAGATAAACTGAACATAAAGTATGACGATTGTCAAGATGCTTTCTAAATTAGAATAAGGTACTAGCAAGTATATTGGTACAGCCAAAGGCAACCATAGCAGTAATAAAACCAAGATAAAACAACCCAGCCTCAAAGGGGCAGGGCGTTGAGCGATTTGATATAGATTAATTTTTATCATGTATTAGTCAATTATCATCAGTCAATCTTATATATATTCATCAATGACCAATGACTATTAATCAGGTTCAATAGTGCTGCTTAAACCATGACCTTTTAAGGTTTCACAATAAAACTCAGCGTGTTCCTGAGCGCAGGTAATAACTAAGGCTAACCCGCTATTATGGGCTTCCATCATGATATTCACAGCTTGGGGCTGTGTAATGCTCGGCACACTGGTCATTAGCACCTGAACCACATACTCCATAGAGTTGTAGTCGTCGTTATGGAGCAAAACGCGATACTGAGGCGCGAGCTTGCGGGTTGTTGAACGCTTCTCAATGGTTTCGACTGACACTACTCTTTGCTCTTTTATTGTTGATTTACTACAATGCGGTTACTGCCTAGCGTTTGCTTAACACTTATTTACTTAATTTTATAACATTTTATTCCCATTTCCGGCATAAAAATTTTTCTGTCTGAGGATTGCTGGTGCTGTGTACTGAAATACACTATGAGTAAGGAGTAAGGAGTGAAACTCTCTTTCTGTCTAAGTTTCAATTGAGATTCTGTACCTCATTGATCTGCAATCTACTGTATATCAAATGGTAATCATAATACTATATTAGCGTTACTTCTAGAATTAAGAAAACTGCTACAGAATCCTTGCATATACTGTCAATGCTTGATTATGGATATTAACTCTAACTTTCAACCGGGACAAATTCTATCTTTGGATTATGGCCACAGAAATCTTTATGCCGAAGTCATTCAAGTGGTCATTTCTCGAGATTTGTGCTGGGTGCGTCCTTTAATGCTGGTTAATTTTACCCAAGATATACCCTTGATCACGGATATGCGAGATGCATCTGATCTGTTATGGCCTGTAAATTTATTTCGACCTGCTTTAGATACAGAAGTAATTAGCTTTTTGGGTGATCTTTTACCAAAAGAACCAAAAGCCGACAACGATCTCGCTGCTCAACAGCAACTCCACCAGTTCATTTACCAATTTTGGCAAGCCTCCCAAGATGGTCAGCAATTGTAAATTTATGAAGACTCTATTTAATAATTCAGCATTTATGGTGGATAATGAGTGGAATTTAGCTCCAGCGGGGGACTAACTGCACTCGTCCAGCATCCATCTCTGCCATTAAGAGTTCTAAAGCTTCATAATCAACATCAGAGATGTAACCTAGTTGGGTTAGTTCTGAGTTAATCTCATTTTCTATTTCTGGCGTTAATTTTTTTATGTGCAACGCCTTCTCTACTAATTGACGAATCGCGTATTGTGTGATCATAAAGAATAAACTTACTTTAACTGTTGTTGATTATCTGCGATAAGCATTGGTATAAAAAATGATCTAGATATCTGGGTTTAAGTGATATAGATCACGACAGACTTTAGATAGATTTTTTGTTCTCAACCTTGCTTCTGTCATTTTGAAGGTAAAAATTAGTGAGAGGGTTTAAGGAGATTTTGGCTTAGATACTGTAATTTTTAGCCAATAGTAAGGCTGATATCTAAGGGCAGAGATGATTTAATCTGCATTTCGACTATCTTATGTAGATTGTTTTTTAAGTCACCTAAAAAAAATGTATATATAGACACATTTTCTAGTATAGTTATGACAATCTTTAAACTAAAGAGCCGCACCCTAAAAATTTAGCAAAGACGCTACCCAGCACTGCTCAATTGAGGAAAAATCAGTTTATCTTCAAATAACCCAACATAAGTTTACAGATCAGGATATAAACTTATGTAAAACAGTTCTAAGTTAATCATGAGCAATGCGGTTGAAAAACAGAATTAATGCTAAGTTGAAGGAGATTAGCTGTAATTTAAGGTAGCTAGAAGATAGCAAAGTGGCTGTTTTAGTTGAGCAATTAATAACACCGGATATTTTAAAACCTGCCCGTTACCTGGGTAACGAGCGTTTAGCAGTACACAAGCCTTGGGATGAGGCCACTATACGTTGGGTGTTAACTTACCCTGAAGTATATGAGGTTGGTGCATCTAATTTGGGGCATATCATTCTTTATAATATTTTGAATGCCCAACCAAATCAATTATGTGATCGCGCTTACCTCCCAGGGCCAGACTTAGGAGCAAAACTCCGCACGACCCAAACACCTTTGTTTGCGGTAGAGTCAAAACGCTTTCTAACAGAATTCGACATTTTAGGTTTTAGTCTCAGTTATGAACTAGGTGCAACCAACATCCTAGAAATGTTGGATTTGGCGGGTATTCCTTTAACATGGAGAGAGAGGCAAGAGGCAGAAGGCAAGGGGCAGGAGAAAGATAAATCTTCCTATCCATCTTCCCAGTCCCCAATGCCCTTGATTTTCGCCGGTGGGCAAACAGCAACATCTAACCCCGAACCTTACGCCGATTTTTTTGATTTTATTGTTTTGGGAGATGGGGAAGAACTACTACCAGAAATTGGCTTGGTATTAGCAGAAGGTAAACAGGCTCTTTTAAGTCGGGAAGGACTTTTACTGGACTTGGCACAAATCCCTGGTGTATATGTTCCTCAATTTTATCACATGGGAGAGGGTGGTGCAGTACATCCCCTGCGTGCTGATGTACCAAGACGCATTCTCCGCAGAGTAGCAACACCGATTCCTGCTTATTCTATTGGCTTAGTCCCCTACGTTGAAACAGTACACGATCGCCTAACAATCGAAATTCGCCGGGGTTGTACTCGTGGCTGTCGCTTCTGTCAACCAGGTATGTTGACTCGTCCAGCACGAGATGTGAAACCAGATCAGGTGGTAGAAGCAATTGAGGCGGGAATGCAGGCGACAGGTTACAATGAATTTTCTCTGTTATCTTTGAGTTGTTCTGATTATTTATCTCTGCCAGCAGTGGGGATGGAAATCAAAAATCGGTTAAAAAATGAAAATATTACCCTCTCCTTACCTTCTCAGAGGGTGGATAGATTTGATGAGAATATTGCCAATATTTTGGGTGGTACGCGCCAAGGTAGCTTGACTTTTGCACCTGAAGCGGGAACTCAACGGATGCGCGATATTATCAATAAGGGCTTGACAAATAAAGAATTATTGCGGGGAGTAAAAACAGCCTGGGAACAAGGGTGGGACAAAATCAAGCTGTATTTCATGATTGGTTTACCGGGGGAAACAGATGCTGATGTTTTGGGCATTGCGGAAACGGTAAACTGGTTACAGCAAGAATGCCGCGTTAGGGGCAGAAAATTACTTAGCTTGAATTTGACGATTTCTAATTTTACGCCCAAGCCACATACACCGTTTCAATGGCATTCGGTTTCTACATCCGAGTTTAAGCGCAAGCAAAACCTACTGCGACAAGAATTCCGACCCATTCGCAATGTGAAGGTGAATTTTACTGATATTCGCCTTTCGGCAATGGAAGACTTTATAGGCAGGGGTGATCGCTCCTTAGGTAAAGTTTTAAGACGTGCTTGGGAATTGGGTGCAGGGATGGATTCTTGGTACGACAATGTAGAACAGGCTTTTTCCGCATGGGGAACTGCAATCGCTGAAGCTGGTCTAGATTGGAAATACCGTCAAGTTGAAAATGGCGAGTTAAATCTTTTTTCTGTAGGCAACGGGGAACAGGAAACAGAGAATCGCGAACAGGATATAGTCTCACCTATCACTATTCCGCTATCACCTCTTGACATTGCCCTACCTTGGGATCATATTGATACTGGAATTGACAAACAGTGGCTATATGAGGACCTAAAACGCGCTCTAGAAGCAGCAATTGTTCCCGATTGCTCTTTTGAGGGTTGTTCTCATTGTGGTGTGTGTGGTACTGATTTCGGTCACAATATTCTTATTAAGCCACCTGCGATTCCTAAATTTGCTGGTGATTTTATTCCCAACACTACCAAGCTGCAACGTTTACGAGTGCGGTTCGGCAAACATGGTGATATGGCTTTAGTTAGTCACCTAGATTTAATGCGCTTGTTTGATAGAGTCATACGAAGAGCAGGTTTACCAGTTGCCTTTACTGGTGGATTTAATCCCCATCCCCGGATTTCTCTAGCCAGTGCTTTATCTTTGGGTAGCACCAGCAGTGGTGAAATTGTGGATTTTGAGTTAACTCAACCAATGGATTTAGGCAGTTTTCATGAGCAGTTAATCAGCCAACTACCCTCAGATATTCCCATCTACCAAGTGGAAGAGATAGATTTAAAAGCGCCCGCAGCTAACCAAGCAATGCAAGCAGCAGAATATTTGCTCACACTGTCCACGGTTGGTAATGTGACAACAAAACAATGGCAGGAGTGGATTGAAGCAATCAAAATCACAGAGGAGTTCTTGGTAGAACATATAACTAAATCAGGCAAACATCAGATGATAAATCTGCGCGCTCGCTTGTTTGATCTAGAATTAATAGAAGCCTATAACTCCCCAACCAAATCAAAAGCTGTCTTACGTTATTTGGGTAGCTGTTGTCATAACGGTGTGATATTGCGTCCTGAGCAATTATTATCTTTTTTAGAAAAAGTGGCTAAAGCAGAATTTCACCTCCTGCATATCCACCGCAACCGGCTACTTTTAGAGATATAATCCCAGAAGGGCAGCTTGCTAGTAGTTGCCCAGATGTTATACATCATGGGAATTGATTTTTAGCAAGGTTGCGTTAGAATGAGATGAAGAGAAATTTTCTGGCGCTGCATTATTGAATGAGTTGGTTCACTACCCTGATATTCAGGGAGCGAAAGCAAACATATTAGAGTGCAAATTCTAGGATTGAATCCCAGACAAACTGAGGCAGATTAAAGAATACTCTCTCTATAGCGACCTTGTGAATCAATTACTACCAATAGCTCTACGCCTGATCTCCAACTCTAGCTTTTTACAACACCTGCTCAATACAATTACCCTAGATGGTGAAAGTATTGCATCAAAAATCAACCACGGACGGTTGGTTTAATTACTTAAAACATATGCAGCCGTTGTGGAATAATCAGGCGTGTGAACGCAATTACAGTATTAATAGCTTCCAATTATGGAAAGCTCTCTCAGATTTAGAATTTTTATTACCAGTAGCACCGTGTAGGGCTGCCAGTAGGGGCTAGAGGTATAAAAAGTCTTCTAATCCCCATTGGTGCTGCCAATTTTTGAGGAACTTGAATGCCAAAACAAATTATTATCGCAGAACAGCATCAAATAGCTGCCGTTTTTTCGGAAGATCAAATCCAAGAACTCGTTGTTGCCACTGGTCATCATCAAATTGGTGATATCTACTTAGGTGTAGTAGAGAATGTGTTACCTGGGATAGATGCAGCCTTTGTCAATATTGGTGATCCAGAACGCAACGGTTTTATTCACGTCACTGACTTGGGTCCACTCAAACTCAAGCGCAGTTCCGCAGCCATTACTGAATTGCTCACACCACAGCAAAAAGTATTGGTACAAGTAATGAAAGAGCCAACGGGAACAAAAGGCCCGAGACTCACAGGTAACATTACCCTACCTGGACGTTACGTAGTGCTGATGCCCTATGGCAGGGGTGTTAATTTATCCCGACGAATTAAGAGTGAAAGTGAGCGTAACCGCCTCCGCGCCCTAGCAATTTTAATTAAACCAGCAGGTATGGGTGTGCTGGTGCGAACAGAGGCAGAAGGTAAGCCAGAAGAAGCGATTATTGAAGACTTAGAATTGCTACAAAAGCAATGGGAAGTCATCCAACAGGAAGCGCAATCCACCCGCGCTCCAGCATTACTCAACCGGGATGATGACTTTATCCAGCGCGTATTGCGGGATATGTATGGCGCAGATGTAAATCGCATTGTTGTTGATTCCAGCACTGGTTTGCGCCGAGTTAAGCAGTATTTACAGAACTGGAGTGGAGGTCAGACACCACAAGGTGTACTCATTGACCACCACCGCGACCGCTCCCCAATTTTAGAATATTTCCGCATTAACGCCGCCATTCGGGAAGCCCTAAGACCCAGAGTAGACCTACCTTCTGGCGGTTATATTATCATTGAGCCAACGGAAGCGTTAACAGTTATTGATGTTAATTCTGGCTCCTTCACGCGCTCCGCTACAGCCAGAGAAACAGTTTTGTGGACAAACTGCGAAGCAGCTACAGAAATTGCCCGACAGCTGCGTTTGCGGAACATTGCCGGCGTAATTGTCGTTGACTTCATTGATATGGAATCGCGGCGCGACCAACTACAAGTTTTAGAACATTTTAATAAATCGCTCAAAGCTGATAAAGCTCGTCCTCAGATAGCCCAACTCACTGAGCTAGGTTTGGTAGAACTAACCCGCAAACGCCAAGGTCAAAATATTTATGAATTGTTTGGGGAAACTTGTCCCACCTGTGGCGGTTTAGGACATACCGTGCGCTTACCAGGGGAAATAGAAAACCGGATGCCTATTCCCGCAGCAGATATACAAGAGAGGTTTACAACACCCATATCTCAAAGAGAACCACGGATGCCATCTACTCGCATGTCAGAACCACGGGAAAGCTATGATGCATTTGGGGAAGGATTGGAAGGTGACGCTGAGTTAACACCTATGCATCTGATTAACCATCCCAGTTATCAGGAAATGGGCGATAACAAACGTCGTACCCGGACCCGTCGTAGTCGAATTGGTATCAATGGTGCTAATGGCAAGGATGAAAACCGCCTGGGTACGCCACTGGCTTTTGTGAACGATTCAGATTTAGATTTAGATGCTGACAGTGATATAGCTCCAACACCAGAAATTCCCTCTCTGCTCTCCGATACGCGACGAGAAAGAGATGTTATGCGAACACCCACTCTGGGTAAAGCTGGATGGACAGAAAGAACTGAACGCACCAAAGTGAAAATCGATCCCATCAAACCGGTGGTAGAACCTCCGCAAATTGTTTCTGTAGAAATGACAGTGCAGGAACAAGATATGTTTGCTTTGATGGGAATTTCTCCTAGTGTAAAACTGGAGCAAGAAGTCAAAAATCCCAAATCTGTGATTTTTAACATTGTTCAACCTGGACAAACATCAACTTCCACAACGGAATCAACATCAACATCAGAATCAATATCAGAATTAACGGTTTCTGAAAGAACCAATTCTGAACTGACTAAAGTCAAAATACCCATTCCCAAAGTTGAGGTAGAAGAACTATCTTTAGAGCCATTAATCATCGATCCTCCTGTTCAAGAATCCAGCACCATTGGATTTGAGTCTTTCACTGATGAAGAGGAACTAAGTAGTACTTCTTCTACTCCTAATCGCCGTCGTCGCCGTCGTTCTTCAGCAATAGAGGAAAACTAACAGCTGTTATGGTAGAAACAGAACCAAAACCTGTATCTCTTTTGTCAACTGCACCCTTACCAGAATCTAGTTGGTGGGAGTTGTCCACTTGTGCTAATATTCATGGCTTGGTTGCAGGTGTAGATGAAGTGGGACGTGGTGCATTATTTGGTCCTGTAGTTGCAGCAGCAGTGATGTTATCAGCAGATGCATTGCCAAAACTGATGGCGGCTAAAATTAAAGACAGCAAGAAGTTGTCTGCTTCTCGCAGAACTCAGTTGGCACAGCAAATTAATGGGCTCGTTTTAGACTGGAAAATTGGTTATGCTACAACTGCGGAAATTGATCAGTTTAATATTTTGCAAGCTACTTTGTTAGCCATGAAGCGGGCTGTACTGAAGTTGAAAGTACCGCCTGCACTCTGCTTAGTTGATGGTAATCAGTTGGTAAAGGACTTACTGATACCACAAGAAACTATGATTAAGGGAGATGAGCGATCACTCAACATAGCATCTGCTAGTATCATGGCCAAAGTTTGGCGTGATGACTTACTGCTACGTCTGGCATCTAAATATCCGATGTATGAATTAGAGCGTAATAAGGGTTATGGAAGCCAGCGTCATTTGCTGGCTCTTCGAAAATACGGAGCATCACCCTTACATCGTCGATCTTTTCGTCCCTGCCAAATTCAGTGATGAGGCAAAAGGTAGAAGAATTTGTATCTGCTTCGCTAACGCAAATCCCAAATTGTTGGGACAGCAAGCTAGAGTAATTAATCACCAATTACCAATCAGGAATTACTTAGAAAGTTAGTCAAAGTTGAGAATTGCTAAATCAGTATTTTCAGCACCAATAACCTTTGTTTGCGTTTGTGATATTACCCAATGACGATAATCAGTGAGGAGGTGATGTAACAATCTTTGTTTAATTGTCATTAACACACTTTTAAGTAAGCCATTACCTGTGGCTTCTAAAATTGCTCTTGGAGTGAGGGAAAATGGCTGGGGAATATCCACTACCACTTCCAAATCGGCTTTTCCCTGTAAGTGAGTCTCATTATTTACTTGTTGTGGTGATAAATATCCTTTTAAATTCAGAGTAAAGCGTTGGTTAATATACTCAAGTCCAAGGATTTCACAACCGACAGAACGTAAATAAATCGTTCCTTGGGAATCTGACCAAACTCTCATGTCTACAGTAGGTTGAATACTCAATGAAATAAAGGTCAGAGGACGCATTTTTAACCGGAACACTTCCTCAGACAACTGGTGAATCCTGTTGTTATCAGTCAAAGTATTCACCAGCCGTTGAGGCTGACGCAAGTAGTGGTGAATAGGAATAGGCTGTTTGGGGACAGCAATTTCGACCGATTGGGAAGCAGTAAATTTGGTAGCCATGAGTAGATTAAAGCATTGTTTTCTAATTTTAATATTTAAAAAAAAAATTAAATTGATGTGTATACAATCAATAAGTTTATTAATAATCCATCAAAGAACTAGTACCGCTGTGAATTCAAAATGCTTCTTTCAGAAGAGCTACGTTAACAAAATAGTGCTTCCAGCAGGCTGGGTCAACAAAATTCAAAATGAATGGGGCGTCAGCTTTTCAGAGATTTAGAATGGTTGGTTGGTTTATTTACGCCATACTGTACTAGGGTGCGGAAGGTGGGATATAAGGTATAGAAGTATAAGAAACTTTCAGTGAACCCAAAATTCAAAATAATATGACTGTAGCGACGGCGAAACGCGCACCTTCGGTGATTGCACATTTAGGTCCGGCTGGAACTTATTCTGAACAAGCAGCTTTTTTTTATCTCAACTGGCTAAAAAGCAATCAAAATATAGAAGCCAACTTATCTCCTTACCCCACCATTGCTAAATCATTGCAAGCAGTTACTACACAACAGGCTAATATAGCTGTTATCCCTGTGGAAAATTCCATTGAAGGTAGTGTGAGCATGACAATGGATAGCCTTTGGCAATTAGACACATTGCAAATTAAACTGGCTTTGGTTCTGCCTATAAATCATGCCTTAATTTCCTGTGCAAATAGTTTAGATAAAATAGAGACCGTTTATTCTCATCCACAAGCATTAGCACAATGTCAAGGTTGGTTAGCTAAATTTCTACCTAATGCTAATTTAATTGCTAGTAATTCTACGACAGAAGCATTACAGCGACTCCCTGGAGTACCAATAATAGCTGCAATATCTTCTAGCAGGGCCGCCCAGCTTTATAATCTACCTATTCTCGTCAGTGGGATTAACGACTATCCAGAAAACTGTACACGCTTTTGGGTGGTGGATCAAGCCGATAGTGCTGAACAATCTTTTGCACCTACTCATACATCTTTAGCTTTCAGCTTACCTGCTAATATGCCTGGTGCATTAGTCAAAGCCTTGGAAGTATTTGCTCATCTGGGAATTAATTTGAGTCGAATTGAATCTCGTCCCACCAAGCGTTCTTTAGGAGAATACTTATTTTTCATAGATGCAGAAGCAGGGATAAACTCTCCTTTGCTGAGATCTGCTTTATCTGAATTAAGCACTTTTAGTGAGGTTTTAAAAGTTTTTGGCAGTTATAATATTTTAGCTATTAATAGCTAACCAAGTTGGTAGTTATAAGCTTGATGGAGTGTAGGGATCAGAGGAGCGGGGGAGAAATTTTTTTCTTACCTCTTGCCTTTTGCCTTTTCCCTGATAACTAGCCACTTGGTTATTAACTCATATTATTAAATGTATCTTTCAGAACGGAACGTGCTGCCAGATGATTACGAGTAGAAGTTAAAATTTCTGCTTCTCTTTGTAAGCGGGCATATGTATCTTGCAGTTCTAACAAAGCCTGTTGCTCAGGAGCTACACCGTAAAGGTTACTTGCTACCCAGTAAGATAACTCTGTGGGTAAATCTGGTAAGTCTTCTGGTAATTCAACATTTTTCTCAGTTAACTTGACTGAAAGACGGATAACATCTCGAAGTAGCTGTTCTACTTCAGTAGCTAAGGGTCGCAAATCTTTAGATGGTGGTTGATCTTCAATCCATTGAACCAAACCTACACGATAAGGCTTTTCACGAACATATTCTAAAACCCGAAATCTTTGTTGTCCTAGAGTTAACATTTCCATTCGGTCGTCAGGCATTCGCTGATAATGAATAATTTCTGCACAGCAGCCGACCTTGGCAATTGTACCTTTGACTGGATCAATCATCAAAACTCCAAACCTGCGATCGGCTGCCAAAATCGTATTCATCATGATTCGGTAGCGAAATTCAAAGATATGCAGAGGTAATGGTCTGCTAGGAAACAGAACCACTTCAGCTAAAGGGAACAGAGGTAGTTCACGGACAGCGATTCTAGAAGAAGATGTCATTGTTGTTTGGGTATAAATTTTATTCTTAAAATATATTTTTCACTACTTTTCCCTTACTTTGTATTTTATCATTATGTCTTATAGTTAAATGAAAAGCTCTGAGATAAATTTTCCCAGAGCATAGTCAATATTTATCTTCAATTTCAGCAGTCAGTTGTTTCTTGTTCTTTGCAACTAACTACTGAAGAATGACTAAATTACAATTTGACTTCAATATCGACACCAGATGGTAAATCCAACTTCATCAGTGCATCAATAGTTTTAGAAGAGGGCTGATATATGTCAATAATCCGACGATGGGTGCGGGTTTCAAAGTGTTCGCGGGAATCTTTATCTACGTGAGGTGAACGCAGTACGCAATATATCTTCCGTTTTGTTGGTAGAGGAATTGGTCCTATAGCTGTAGCGTTAGTCCGGTTAGCAGTGTCTACAATCTTCTCGCAAGATGTATCCAATAAACGTCGGTCAAAAGCCTGTAAGCGAATTCTAATCTTCTGCTGCTGTAAAGTTGCCATCTTCAGTTTTCCAGGTTCTGTGAATTTTAGATTTTAGATTTTAGATTTTAGATTTTAGATTTTGGATTTTGGATTTTGGATTTTAGACGCAATCCCAAAGCCAAAATTTAAAATCCAACCTTAGTTTGGGGAAACAAAAGGAGCAGAGATGAATTTTAACCATCCCTGCTCCCTGATAATCAGAGCAAAAAGGTGAGTTCTACTTCAGGATTTTGGATACAACACCAGCACCAATGGTGCGGCCACCTTCACGAATAGCGAAGCGCATACCTTGCTCAATGGCGATCGCGTTAATTAGTTCTACTGTCATCTTGATGCGGTCGCCTGGCATTACCATTTCTACCGCACTACCATCATCAGCTGTGTAGCTTTTGATAGTGCCAGTTACATCAGTTGTGCGTACATAGAACTGAGGACGATATCCAGCGAAAAATGGTGTTTTCCGGCCACCTTCTTTTTCTGTCAAAACGTAGACCTCACCTTCAAACTCAGTGTGAGGAGTAATTGAACCGGGTTTGGCGATTACCATACCGCGCTCAATGTCTTCTTTTTTGAGACCACGCAGTAGCACACCTGCGTTATCCCCAGCCATACCTTCATCAAGGCTCTTCTTAAACATCTCAATCCCTGTAACAGTGGTGGTACGAGTGTCTTTAAGGCCAATTAGCTCGACAGTATCGTTAACCTTAACTTTCCCACGTTCGATCCGACCAGTAGCCACTGTACCACGACCTGTGATCGTGAATACGTCTTCTACTGCCATCAAGAATGGTTTATCAACATCACGTTCTGGGTTGGGGATGTAGGAATCTACAGCGTCCATCAGTTGGTAGATTTTGTCTACCCAAGGATTTTCTCCCCGTTGAGTCTTGGGATTCTTAGTCATTGCTTCTAAAGCTTGTAGACCAGAACCTTTGATAATGGGGATGTCATCACCAGGGAAATCATAGCTAGAAAGTAGTTCACGGAGTTCTAGTTCTACTAATTCCAGAAGTTCTTCATCATCCATCAAATCTTCTTTGTTCAAGAAGACAACTAAGCTGGGAACACCTACCTGTTTTGCCAATAGGATGTGTTCACGAGTTTGGGGCATAGGTCCATCAGTAGCAGCAACTACGAGGATACCACCGTCCATTTGTGCCGCACCAGTGATCATGTTTTTCACATAGTCGGCGTGTCCAGGGCAGTCTACGTGAGCATAGTGCCGTCCTGCAGTTTCATACTCAACGTGAGCAGTATTAATGGTAATACCACGTGCCTTTTCTTCGGGTGCGTTGTCAATTTGGTCATAGCCCTTAGCTACAGCTTGACCCATAGCTGCCAAAGTCATGGTAATGGCTGCTGTTAAAGTAGTTTTACCGTGGTCAACGTGGCCAACAGTTCCGATATTAACGTGGGGTTTATTTCTTTCAAACTTTGCGCGTGCCATGAATGCTCGTTTCCTTTTTTAATTATGCGTTCCCTTTGCTTTTTGCGATGATTGCCTCAGCCACGTTACGAGGTACTTCTTCGTAGTTGCTAAACTCCATGGAGAAGATGCCTCGACCTTGAGTTTTAGATCGGATATCAGTGGCGTAGCCAAACATTTCTGCCAGTGGGACTTTAGCAGTCACTTTGGCCAGACCCTGTTCAGATCCCATACCTTCAATTTGACCACGACGGGAGTTGAGGTCGCCCATCACATCCCCAAGAAAGTTTTCAGGTACTTCCACTTCGACTTTCATCATAGGCTCTAAAAGGACTGGTGAGGCTTTCGCTACTGCCTCTTTCATCGCCATTGAACCAGCGATTTTAAAAGCCATTTCTGAAGAGTCTACATCGTGGTAAGAGCCGTCTACCAAAGTAGCTTTGACATCAATGAGTGGATATCCAGCTAATACCCCAGATTCACAACATTCTTTCATTCCCTGTTCTGCGGGGTTGATATACTCTTTAGGTACAGAACCACCAACAATCTTGGAGACGAATTCAAAGCCAGTACCGGGTTCTCCTGGAGCCAAATCAATTACAACGTGACCATACTGTCCCTTGCCACCGCTCTGGCGGATAAATTTACCTTCTATTCTGGTTACTGTTTTACGAATTGTTTCCCGGTAAGCTACTTGTGGAGCACCAACATTGGCTTCTACCTTGAATTCGCGTAACATCCGATCCACAAGAATTTCCAGGTGTAACTCTCCCATTCCGGCAATTACGGTTTGGTTAGTTTCTGGATCAACACGAACACGAAAGGTAGGATCTTCTTCTGACAAAGATTGTAGTGCCTTTGACAGCTTATCCATGTCGTTCTTGGTTTTAGGTTCAACTGCTACCGAGATTACAGGTTCAGGAATAAATAGAGATTCTAAAATGACTGGAGAACCTTCATCACACAAAGTGTCACCAGTCAACGTGTCTTTCAATCCCAAAGCTGCACCTAAATCACCCGCCCGCAGTTCATCCACATCTTGTCGATCATCTGCCTTCATCAGAACCAAGCGGGAAATCCGTTCTTTCTTGTCTTTGCTAGCGTTAAGAACGTAGCTGCCCTTTTTCAAGACACCAGAATAAACACGAACAAAGGTCAGGCGACCGTAGGGGTCAGCCATGATCTTGAATGCGAGAGCAGATAGGGGTTCGTTGTCATCAGCCCGTCGCTCAACAGTATCGCCATTCGGCAATAAGCCTTGAATTGGTGGTACTTCTGTTGGTGCTGGCAGGTAATTTACAACTGCGTCCAGCATCAACTGGACACCTTTATTTTTAAATGCTGAACCACAAAGCACAGGTACTATTGTTCCCGCAATAGTACCTTTACGTAGGGCTGTACGGATTTCAGCTTCTGTCAGTTCTTCACCATCAAAGTACTTGCTCATGAGAGCATCACTGGTTTCTGCTACTGCTTCTACCAACTTAGTACGGTATTCTGTGACCTGCCCTTGCAATTCGGCGGGAATTTCTGTTTCTTGAATATCGGTGCCTTGGTCATTGGTGTACATATATGCACACATCCGTACTAAGTCAACAATGCCCTTAAATTCGGTTTCACTACCTATTGGCAGTTGAATGGCGATCGCATTTGCTCGCAGGCGATCACGCATTTGGTCGTGAACTTTATAGAAGTTCGCACCCGTGCGATCCATCTTGTTAATAAAAGCTATCCGAGGTACTTTGTAGCGGTCTGCCTGCCGCCATACTGTCTCAGATTGTGGTTGCACACCACCTACGGAACAAAAGACGGCGATTACACCATCTAAAACGCGCATGGAACGTTCAACTTCTATTGTGAAGTCAACGTGACCAGGAGTATCGATAATGTTAATTTGATGATCATTCCAGCTGGTACTAATTGCAGCGGCAGTAATGGTAATTCCCCGCTCCCGCTCCTGATCCATCCAGTCTGTTACAGCAGTTCCTTCGTGAACTTCACCAATTTTATGAATTATCCCAGAGTAAAACAATATTCTCTCTGTTGTCGTCGTTTTGCCCGCATCTATGTGCGCCGCAATACCGATATTGCGTACTTTCTCTAGCGGGTTTGTGCGTGCCACAGTTACCTCCTATAATTTTGGCCTCATGATATCTTGTATATTACTCTTTGTTAAGATTCTATACTTTTTCGGAAAACCGTCTTTTTGAGAAGTTCTACGATATACCGCTTTTTCTGAAGACGATATATCGTTGGTCTACTTAGTAACGATAGTGTGCAAATGCTTTGTTTGCTTCAGCCATGCGGTGCGTTTCTTCCCGCTTGCGAATGGCGCTTCCCGTTTCGTTAGCAGCGTCCATTAACTCATTTGCTAGTCTACTGGCCATCGTGCGACCAGGTCTAGACCTAGAGAACTGCACTAACCAACGCAATGCTAACGTAGTACCCCGATCAGAACGTACTTCCATTGGTACTTGGTAAGTTGCTCCACCTACTCGTCGAGCCTTTACTTCTACCAAAGGAGTGGCGTTACGCACTGCTCTTTCAAATGTTTCCAAAGCACTGTTACCAGTGCGTTCTTCAATACTTCTTAAAGCATCATACACAATTCTGGCGGCAAGTGATTTCTTGCCATGACGCATGATCCGCCTGATAATCATGCTCACAAGGCGACTGTTATATACTGAGTCAGACGGAACTGGGCGCCTTTGACTAACACCACGACGAGACATACTTAATCCTTAAATTCGGAATTTGGCAACGAAATTATATGCTATCAGAACACAGAAATCTAAAAGCGGTCTAACTGGCCGCTCAAATCTCCTTGAGTTTTGGCTCTAGTTGCAATAAAGCTGAACTAATTGACCTCTTAACCCTTTATCAAACACACAAAGCGAGAACTTTATCAACTTTAATATTTCAATCAAAGTGTTGACATCCCTTACAGTATTTGGCTTAAAAATCCTTACACTTGCTCGCTTAGTGCAAGTGTAAGGATTGATTGCTTAAACAAGAATACGCCCCTAGATTCTGTGTTTTATGGGTACTGAGACTCAGACAATAATCGTTCATTGGTGCGATTAATCGCCTAGTTTTTACTTTTTAGTTTCTTTTGGGCGCTTAGTTCCATACTTGGAACGTCCTTGTTTCCGGTCTTTAACTCCGGCTGTATCTAAGGTGCCACGAATAATGTGGTATCTCACGCCTGGTAAGTCCTTTACCCGACCGCCACGAATCATGACAACAGAGTGTTCTTGCAAGTTATGGCCAATTCCTGGAATATAAGCTGTAACTTCAAATCCAGAAGTCAGTCTTACTCTTGCCACTTTACGGAGAGCTGAGTTAGGTTTTTTGGGGGTAGTCGTATATACTCTGGTACAAACTCCTCGACGTTGAGGACATTGTTTCAGAGCAGGGGACTTGGTTTTTTGACGCGCTAGTTCGCGTTCACTACGTATTAGTTGCTGTATTGTTGGCATGAGTTACAGCACGTTTTGCTGCTTATTATCTATTTTAACAAATCCTGATTATAGCTTTTTGTGTGTTTTTATGTCAATTATTATTTTTTTTTTGAGGAGTCAGGAGTATGGAGATTGCCACGCTGCGCTATCAGATCAGAATAGACCTTTTACCACCTACACCCTACTTTATTTCCTCTATCCTAAAGACTAAGAACTTGGATTCATAGAGAAAGAATTGCCACAACTACAAGTAGAGGTGGCGATGGGGTTATAAAAGCGAAAACCTCCACCCATAAGATCCTCTGAATAATCTAGTGTTAAACCGTTAATATACTTTATGCTTTCTTTGTCTATGACCAGCTGAATATTATGAACATCAAAAATCTGATCTTCACATTTGACGGCTTCATCAAAGGAAATATTGTATAACCAACCCGAACAGCCACCTGGTTTCACCCGCAAGCGAAATAAGATATTTGGCTGTTGTTTGGATTTTAAGCGCCTGATTTCATTTATCGCTGCTCGACTGAAATTGATCATGGAATTTTTGTAGCACTCAGAAAATCCATATTTAATATTACAGGAGTTCAGGAGTATAGTATGGTGATCGCGACGCTATGGCTACGGCACACTAAGTGTAGCTTGCTTCCTATAGGGTACACTATCAGAAGAAACAATTGATTTTCCCCATGCTCCCAAATCCCACACACTATTTGTCACTGCGAGCATAATCATCTTGGTAGCGGATAATATCATCTTCGCCCAAGTATTCGCCATTTTGCACTTCAATTAGCACCAAGGGAATTACCCCAGGATTTTCTAAACGGTGAACAGTACATTGGGGTACATAGGTAGACTGATTATTGCTTAGTAAAACTTCGTTTTCACCACAGACAACCTTGGCTGTACCGGAAACGACTATCCAGTGTTCGCTACGGTGGTGGTGCATTTGTAGGCTAAGGCGATGTCCGGACTTAACTTCTATGCGTTTTATTTTGTATCCGCGCCCTTCTTCTAAAACTGTAAAAGAACCCCAAGGGCGTAATTCACCGGCGGCAACGCCTCTGGAATTAAGGGTTGCATTTAGGGTGAGAGTGTTGTTACGTAAGGTCTCTGTAAATTGAGCCATAGTTACCTCATTTCTAGATATACAAAAAAGTTATTATTCTTAATATATATTTAGTGAAAAAATTGTGTTTGATATTGCTAATGGGAAAATTAGCTATTTGATTTCACTTTCATAACCATATCAAAATATAAGGTTACACTGTAAACAACTGCCAGTAAAACTCTTGGTTCTACATTAACTCTTGATCAAGAAAAATGCCAGCTTGTTCTCAACTTTAAAAAGTGATTAAAAATCCTCCTTTGCAGAAAATCAAAATGTCAACTTAAACAAATTATCTTTTAATTTCCAGACTTACATAGAACCAACGCAATTACGAGGGAAAAGCCTGAAAACGCTTGAGGCAGTGACTGAATTATCGAGGGTTAATAAAAATACCAATACCGTTGTGGACACGGGCGGCTGTATTTGGAGAACGATCAAGTAATTGTCCTCCCAAATATAGAGTTGTAGAACTACCCCCGTCTAAGTTGAGGGCATTCACACAACCCATAAACTGCATTAATTGGGCATGTTCAGCTAAAGTGGGACCATTACCACCAGCGCGATTATGTACGGCTGCAATCATTAAATTACCTGTTGTGGTGGTACAAATGGCACTGCGAACTGCTTTTTCGGCAATGAAAGCATCGCTGAATGTTTCAGCTTTAGCATTAAGGACAATTTGCCGATTTTGGACTAGAAGTGGACCTGCGCCGATAATGTGGGGATAACGGCTAAAATCACCAGGAGTGGTGGTGCTGGTAAGACTAACTTTTGTACCAATTGGTAATTTAGAGGTGTTAGTGGCAGCTGTACCGCGTAAGCTGAGGAGGTAGCCGTCTTGAGGGATGGGAATTGGTGTTACACCTACTTTACTACCTGGTAGCTGGTTTATAATTTGGTCTTTTTGGACAACGAGGATGATTTCGTTATCTGTGAGGGGTGTGTAAGTAGAGCCCCAAATAGGGGTATAACGGGCAATGCCATTTTGTACATAGCCGCTGTTGAGGAATAGAATTGATAATGGTTGGTTATTGCTGGTGATTAAAGTTTCGTTGAGGGTGAGGCGGCCAAAATAATATTCTCCTGAATCATTCCATCCGATCGCACCTCGGTTCAGAATTGGGCCTGATACCCACTGATTATCCCGCCGAATTGCCCCCAAAGGTAATTTATTGTTACGGTTAAAATAACCCCCGTTAATTCCTGCTACTGCCAAATAACGTTGTGCTGTTTGTATTAAGGGGGCTATACCTGTTTGGGTTTCTGGGTTAGCCCAAATCGGTTTTAGTGATAACCCAACAACGGTGGGATTAATTTCCAGCCAAACTACAGGAAAACTATCTGTACCTGAATTTATAAATTTTTGCTGCCAACGTAAACCCTTTGCCCAGGTTATATCCTTTGCTACTAACCCATCAGGTTGAATATCAATCACCAAGCGATTCGGGTTGGTTATTGCACTAACCTGGGGAGCGAAACCAAAGGGTACACTAAGACTAATAATAGTTCTGTTATTAACAATTTCCACTTTTTGAATTATTTGTTGAGGGGAAACTGGTGAAGGTAATTTTTTTAGTTGTTTTGGCAGTAATCTCGATTGAGGTGTATACCTTTGAATCAAGCTGTTATCAGCGGTACTATCTAGAGTAATTATCCACTCTCTATTTTCTCTATTTAGCGGTTTAGGGGGTTGAGAAATTCGTGTATGAGAATCTACAGGTCTTTTTATCAGTTGACCTTGTGTAACTTGCCACGGAGTTGGGTGATCTAAATCAACAACTAGTCTCTCACCAGTAGGTCGTTTTCCCTGACGAATATTATTGATTTTTGCTTGGGTAGTAGAAATCACCAATGTGTTGCCATTAGCTTCTATTTGCCAACCTGCAATGTGAGCAAAATTAGAAATATCTAGATAGCGATATCCTCCCAAAAGCTTGGCATTAAGTGTTGGTGTACCCGAGGAAAACCATTCCACAGGTTGTAGTTCAGGATTGCTGGTATTTAATAAATCCACCCCCATCAAGTGTCTCAGTGCCCCATCACTGAGATGAGTTATCACTTTACCGTCTGTTTGCCGTTGTTGTAACCAGGCTGCTGATAAAGTACGACCATTAAGGGTAATTTCATTACCGGATGATGGTGTTGGTAATTCAGAAATCAAGCTAGCCAGGAGTTGAGAATTTCTAGGAGACTGTTGGGCGCTAGTAGTATAGGTAGCAATCAAACACAGTGCAGTCGAAAGAATTGATGAAACTGAATAGCGGAAAAACCGCTGGTTGTTAATTACGAGCATGGGCATTTTTAATATCCTTAAATGGGCATTGGTGATTGGTGATTAGCCATTGGTCCTTAGGAAAGTTACTTCCCCAGTCCCCATTTGCCAGTCCCCTTACCACCTTAGAGGATATCTAATCAGTTATGAGGAAATCTTAAAAAATTAAGCTTCTATTTTTCAATAAAAGTGATATTATGTATTTTGCCTATTTTATTTATATCCAGTAAAAACTGGCAAGTAATTTTCCCGCCAAAACTACTAAGGCTAATTGTTCTAAATAACACATTTTTACAAACACGCTATAATAGTAGTCCTGGTATTTAAACCAAAAATTCAGATATTCCATCATCACGGATAGCGCAGCTTGACATAAGTCATTGGCTGTTGCGGTTTCACTGATGTCTCATTGTCAAATAGACAGGTAACGATTGACAATCGGCGAAAATTATAGACAACAGCTATAGTTTACGAATCGTCAAATGGTTATATAGTTTAATACGCTGTCTTTGTGACATGCAACCAGAGAATTCCAGCTTTCGAGACACTGGATTGTTCAGTTTACACTGAATCTCAGGTACACCAAGGCAGGTTATCCTGATAAATACCCTTTATCTGGCTACAAGGGGATTGAAAAATACTTAGCTTTATCATCATAAATAAACGTAATGTCAGCGAAAGCAAATAGTCTAGATAAAGGCAGTTTTTCTAATAGTACATAAACACATAAAAAAATAACGCGGTTATTTTAACACGGTTAACCCAAAAAGTAAATCCGAAGTTAAAATTTTTTTTCCCTAAATTTTTGTGATTATGTATTTCTCCACCGCTAAATTTAGAAATTTTTTTCTTGGCAGTAGCAATAGTGGCAAAATCCGTAACTCAATATTTCAGGAATAGAGTATGAATCATCAATCATTGAATCAGGGTCAAAACATTACATTGTCAGACATGGAAATTACGGATACTTACTCAGGACAACGATGGTTATCAGAGGAAAGAGATGCTTGTGGTGTAGGGTTTATAGCCCATCGGCAAAATCTCGCCAATCATGAAATTTTAACAAAGGCTTTAACTGCTCTAACTTGCTTAGAACATAGAGGAGGATGCAGCGCCGACCAAGACTCTGGTGATGGTGCAGGGATTTTGACAGCGATTCCTTGGGAATTGTTTCAACAAGAAGGGATTAATGTTTCAGATAGTGGTAATATGGCAGCAGGAATGATATTCTTGCCTCAAAACCAGGAATCAGCAAAAAAAGTCAAAGCTATATTTGAGCAAGTAGCGGCTGAGGAAAAATTGACTGTGCTGGGCTGGCGAGTAGTCCCCGTGCGTTCAGAAGTATTAGGGATGCAAGCAAAAGAAAATCAACCCCAGATAGAACAAGTTTTTTTAGCGTCGGCTGATAAAAGTGGCGATGAATTAGAACGGGAATTGTATATTGCCCGTCGCCGTATTGTTAAAGCAGCCAAAAACATTTCCGAAGAATTTTATGTCTGTTCCCTATCGACCTGCACAATTGTCTATAAGGGTATGGTACGTTCGGCGGTGTTGGGAGAATTTTACCCGGATTTAAAAAATCCGGCTTTCAAGATTGCTTTTGCTGTTTATCATCGTCGGTTTAGTACTAACACGATGCCGAAATGGCCTTTAGCACAACCCATGCGGCTATTGGGTCACAATGGCGAAATTAATACACTGCTGGGTAATATTAACTGGATGATGGCCAGAGAAGCTACCTTAGATCATCCGGTTTGGAATGGAAGAGCTGAGGAATTTAAACCATTGGTAAATACTGACAGCAGCGATTCAGCTAGTCTTGATAACGTACTGGAGTTGCTGGTGCGTTCTGGACGCAGCCCTTTGGAAGCTTTAATGATGATGGTTCCAGAGGCTTACAAAAATCAACCTTCTTTGCAAAATTATCCTGAGATTGTTGATTTTTATGAATATTACAGTGGTCTGCAAGAACCTTGGGATGGCCCTGCGCTGTTGGTATTTAGTGATGGAAAAAGAGTGGGTGCGACTTTAGACCGTAATGGTTTAAGACCAGCTCGCTATTTGATTACTAAAGATGACTATATCGTAGTTGGTTCTGAAGCAGGTGTGGTGGAATTCCCAGAAGCCAATATTTTGGAAAAAGGCAGATTGGGTCCAGGACAAATGATTGCTGTAGACTTAACCAGCAATGAGATCCTTAAGAACTGGGAAATTAAACAGCGTATTGCCAAGCTACATCCTTATGGGGATTGGTTGCAACAATATCGCCAAGAATTGAAACATTTGGTAAAACCGTCAGCTGTCAATGCTAACGGTAATGGTCATCATAGGACTGACAATGGACATCTGACCACTGACATACCAGAAAAACAAACTTTACTCCAACAACAAATTGCTTTTGGCTACACCACAGAAGATGTGGAAATGGTGATTCAGCCGATGGCTAATACTGGTGCAGAACCGACTTTCTGTATGGGGGATGATATTCCCTTGGCGGTGTTATCAGAAAAACCCCATCTGCTCTATGACTATTTTAAACAGCGGTTTGCTCAGGTGACAAACCCACCAATTGACCCTTTACGGGAAAAGCTGGTGATGTCTTTGACGCTGGAACTGGGTGAAAGAGGTAATTTATTAGAACCGAAACCAGAACACGCTCGCAAACTGAAGTTAGATTCGCCTGTTTTGACGGAGACTGAGTTAGCAGCAATTAAGTTGTCTGGTTTTGCGACTGCTGAGTTGTCAACTTTGTTTTCTATTGCTGCAGGTCCAGAGGGTTTGAAAGAGGCGGTGGAAGCTTTACAAAGACAAGCAGTGGAATCTGTGCGCGCTGGTGCGAAGATTTTGATCTTGAGTGATAAGATCCCCCCAACCCCCCTTGAAAAGGGGGGCGAAGAAGGCATAAGTGGGATAAGTGCTGATTTTACTTATATTCCACCTTTGTTGGCTATTGGTGCGGTTCACCATTATTTGATCCGCGAAGGTGTGCGGATGAAAACATCTTTGGTTGTTCACACCGCCCAATGTTGGAGTACCCATCATTTTGCTTGTTTGTTGGGCTATGGTGCTGGTGTGGTTTGTCCCTATATGGCTTTGGATACTGTGCAGGATTGGTGGTCTGATCCGAAAACGCAACAGTTTATGGAAAGGGGGAAAATTAATACTCTGACTCTAGAACAGGCGATCGCAAATTATCGCCAAGCTGTAGAATCAGGTTTGTTGAAGATTCTCTCAAAAATGGGGATATCTCTACTTTCTAGCTATCAAGCAGCACAAATTTTTGAAGCTATTGGTATCGGTGGGGATTTGTTGGCTTTGGGTTTTAGAGGAACAACTTCCCGCATTGGTGGCCTTAGTTGCAAGGAATTAGCTCAAGAGGTGCTTTCTTTCCACAGTAAGGCTTTCCCGGAACTGACAGCGAAGAAGTTAGAAAATCTCGGCTTTGTTCAGTATCGTCCTGGTGGTGAATATCATGGTAATTGCCCGGAACTGGTCAAGGCGCTGCATAAGGCTGTGGATGGTAAGAAATATGAACATTACGAAGTTTATAAACAGTATTTACAAGGTAGACCGACAACGGCGTTACGGGATTTGTTGGATTTTGCCAGTGAGTGTCCTTCTATTCCGATTGAAGAAGTAGAGTCTGTCAGCGAAATTGCTAAACGCTTCTGTACTGGGGGAATGTCTTTAGGTGCATTATCACGAGAGGCACATGAAACTTTAGCGATTGCCATGAATCGCATTGGTGGTAAATCTAACTCTGGTGAAGGTGGGGAAGATCCAGTTCGTTACAAAGTATTAAATGATGTTGACTCAACTGGTCATTCATCCAATTTCCCCCATTTAAGTGGGTTGCGAAATGGTGATATAGCTTCAAGCGCCATCAAACAAGTTGCTTCTGGTCGTTTTGGTGTCACACCGGGATATTTAGCCAGCGCCAAACAAATCGAAATCAAAATCGCTCAAGGTGCCAAACCAGGGGAAGGTGGACAGTTACCGGGTCCAAAGGTCAGCCCCTATATTGCTATGTTGCGCCGTTCTAAGCCTGGTGTAACTTTGATTTCTCCACCACCACATCATGATATTTACTCGATTGAAGATTTGGCGCAGTTGATTTTTGACTTGCATCAAATTAACCCAAAAGCACAGGTTTCTGTGAAGTTGGTTGCAGAAATCGGGATTGGTACTATCGCGGCTGGTGTGGCGAAAGCTAATGCTGATATTATCCAAATTTCTGGTCATGATGGCGGTACTGGTGCATCTCCTCTAAGTTCTATTAAACACGCTGGTAGTCCTTGGGAACTCGGTTTAAGTGAAGTGCATCGGGTGTTGATGGAAAATGGATTGCGAGATCGCGTGATTTTAAGAGTTGATGGTGGTCTCAAGAGTGGCTGGGATATTCTGGTTGCTTCCTTAATGGGTGCCGAAGAGTTCGGTTTCGGTTCTATCGCCATGATTGCTGAAGGCTGTATTATGGCACGGGTGTGTCATTTAAATTCTTGTCCCAAGGGTGTAGCCACTCAGAAGGAAGAGTTGCGTCAACGCTTTACAGGTATCCCAGACCATGTCGTTAACTTCTTCTATTTTGTGGCGGAAGAGGTTCGCAGTTTGTTAGCTAAACTGGGTTATCGATCCTTAACAGAATTGACTGGTAGGGCAGATTTGTTAACAGTGCATTCTGATGTGAACCTGGCTAAAACCCAATCCATCAATTTAGGCTGCTTAACTAAGCTACCAGACGCAAAACAAAACCGTAGCTGGTTGGTACATGAAGAGGTTCACAGCAATGGATCTGTGTTAGATGACCAAATTTTAGCTGATAGGGATATTCAAGCTGCAATTAGCAATCAATCGACTATCAGTAAGACTTTTACAGTCGTAAACACTGATAGAACAGTAGGTTCAAGACTAGCAGGGGCAATCGCATCCCAATATGGTGACAGTGGTTTTGAGGGTCAAATTAACCTAAATTTCCAAGGTAGTGCAGGCCAAAGCTTTGGCGCGTTTAACCTTCCTGGTTTAACCCTCGCTTTGACAGGGGAAGCTAACGACTATGTAGGTAAGGGAATGCACGGGGGAGAAATTATCATTAAGCCCCCAGCAGATGCTAACTATGACCCCTCACAAAATGTGATTGTTGGCAATACCTGTCTTTATGGTGCAACTGGTGGTGTATTATTTGCCAACGGTTTAGCCGGAGAACGCTTTGCTGTACGTAATTCTAAAGGTACAGCGGTAATTGAAGGGGCTGGTGATCACTGCTGTGAATATATGACTGGTGGTGCAGTTGTGGTTCTGGGTAAAGTCGGCCGCAACGTTGGCGCTGGAATGACTGGTGGACTGGGTTACTTCTTAGATGAAGATGGTGCTTTCCCTGAGTTGGTTAATAAGGCTCTTGTGAAAATTCAGCGGGTGGTGACGGAAGCTGGTGCAAAACAACTATATGATTTGATTAAAGCTCATGGTGATCGCACTAGTTCACCAAAAGCACAACTAATTTTACAAAATTGGTCAGAATATCTCCCTAAATTCTGGCAAGTTGTACCACCTTCAGAAGCTGACAGTCCAGAAGCTAATGGTGAAACTGAGAAGGTAAGTAAACAGTTAAGTTCGGTTTAAGCTGGGGACTGGGGACTGGGTAAGAGTTTTTACAAATTACCAATTACCCATTACCAATCACTACTTCTTCTTAGCAAGTAACTGTTGATGTTTATCTTGCATTTCTAACATTTCTGGAATAGTGACAAACTCATAGCCTTGCTTGCGGAATTTATTAATAACTTCTGGTAAGGCTTTTACTGTGTGAGAGCGATCACCACCGCCATCATGCATTAATACAATACCACCGGGTTTTGCTGATCTGAAAATATTGTTAATTAATCTTGGGACACCAGGACGAGAATAGTCTGTTGAGTCTGAAGACCACATAATAATTGCATACTTATTACTTCTAGCATAAGCTGCTACTCCATTATTCATAATCCCACCAGGTGGACGAAACAAACCTGTTTTTATACCTGTAGTTTTAAAAATAATATCTGATGTATTAGCAACTTCATAGGCTGCGGTTTGCGGGTTCATTTTATGATACAAGTGATACCAAGTATGATTAGCAATGGTATTACCTTCAGCAACTATTCGTTTAGTTAAATCTGGATAATTTTGTACATTTTGCCCAAGGACAAAAAATGTGCCTTTAATATTATTTCTTTTGAGAATATCAAGGATTAGCGCCGTGCTTTTCGGCCAAGGTCCATCATCAAAGGTAAGTGCAATCACTTTCTGATCTGGGGGGAGTGTTGCGGCTTTAATTGTTTCACCTTGAAAGCGTGATGGCACATCAGTGGTAATACCTTTTTCTTGTGCTTCTTGCTGCCAACTAGTGAGTATTGTCGCCTTAAAAGCCTCAATCCGTTGTTGAGTGCCTACGTTAGCAGCAATATCATTACTACTGATATCGTGCCGACTTTGTGCATCAGAGATATTTGGCTTCACAAGCATCATAAAACCAATGCCTACAGTACCAGTTAAGCAAAGTAATGTAATTAATATTCCCTGCGGCCAAAAAAACGACTTATTGTGTTCCACTATATATCTCCTTGGGGGTTGAACCATCAGTCATGTTTCTGACGGTAGGTTATAACACATTTTGTCTAAATATTAGATACTCAGTGATTGACTAGTAATCATGAAAATTGGGATACAAAGTTACAGAAAATCTGAGATTTAGGCAGGAAGATTAGATTATACTGATTTTCCCAAAACCTGAGTATTTAGCATTCCACGACTAGCTTTAAGCAATGAATCTCTGAGTTTTGTACATTTGTCAACACAGTAGGATATTGAATCAATGATTCTTCCACATAAATAGTCCATAACAATAGAGTATCTATCCTAAAATAACGGCACAAGCTATCAGCAATATTACCAGTAGTGTATATTTTGCTGCTAAAGTTTGTTCCTACATTTTAAAGAGAAAATTGAATTCTCAGATATATATTATTGTTTTAAAAAGTTTATCCAATAAGTGGATAAGTAAAAAACAACTGATCATATTTTCCCATGTTCAAGTCATGTTTATTCGTTAACATAGATCCTGTTCCAGGATACAAAAAAAATAATTTTCTTAATAGATAATGAGGTTGTGTGTCAACGACAATAAATAATTCTGATTTTTAAGTGATTTTCGCCAGATTACTAATATCACTCCTGTCACAATGAAACCTAATCCTACAATACGGAGTAAAGGAATAGGTTATTTAAGAATAAAGTAACTCAGTAATATAGGAAAGATATAACCAACTAATACAGCAGGAGCAGTGACACTGAGATTAACTCTTGTTAAGATTAGGATATAAGCGAGCACACCAATACCATAAGAGGTAAGTCCTAATAGAAGTTCTGGTATGGTGATAATGTTGAAAATTAGACTCCAAAAGTTCCGAGCATGAACTTTACCTAATTTTAATGCTCCTATTTTTAATAAAAACTGTCCAGCAACACTTATGAGAAGCGATATTAGCAGTAAACTAAATTCTCGTGGAGACACTGGTATTACCTGAGTGTTTTAACTCTGATTTTGGGATAAATAACAAGAAAAATTACTTCTGAAAAAATCAGGACTTTAAGAGGATCTTTGAAAAGTTAGAAAAGGTATAATTTGTCATTCTGTATCCCTTCGGGACACTGGGTGAACGCGAAGCATGCCGGAGGCTCTAGAACCTAGGGTTTAAGCAATTAATCTGAGATGCTTCACTTCGCTGCTTACCCTGAGGGAAGCAAGCTACAGCATGACTGTTCAAACACCCTCTAAGTAACGTAAGTTGCTAGTTACCAATATTCAGGTTTATTTCTGAAATAGATCCCCCATAACCCCTTGTTGATAAGGGGGGAAACGGAATCAAGGTCCCCCTTTTTAAGAGAAGCCAGTTGCTCATGGGGGTTTTCCCCCATGAGCAACTGGCGTAGATTTATAGGGAGCGAAAAGACTGCTAGTTATAACTAGCAACTTGGGTTAAGTAGATCAAGTTCTTGTAAAACCTACAGTTTCTTTAAGCGTATAAAGAGGACGACCCTTCACGTCTTCATATATCGGACCAATGTATTCACCCAAAATACCAATACAAATTAACTGTATAGACCCTAAGGAAAACATAGCAATTGTAATTAATGTATAGCCTATTAAGGGAGATACTGCTGCAAATATCTGCCAGTAAAGCACGAGTAGTATCATAATTAAAGCAATAGCAGCCGATAAAAGCCCTAAATAAGTAGCTAGTCTGAGGGGAACTCTGGAGAAAGAAATAGTACCATCGATTGCTAAAGATAAAGATTGACCAAAAGTATATTTTACATCACGTACATAACAGCGATTTCTTTCAAAAAGTACGGATGTTCGTTAAAAACCAACCCAAGCACGTAAACCAAGAATGTAGCGGTTACGTTCTCTCATAGCATTGAGGATATCTACTACCTGTATATGCATTCAACAGGAGTCTCCGGTATGCACAGGGATGTCAACTTGAGCCAAACGCTTGAGAACACGATAAAAAAGATATGCAGTAAAGTGTTTTAGCTAACTTTCTTTTTGACGTGAGATACGTTGGGTATAAACAACTCGATATCCTTCATGCAATTTGTCAATCATAGTTGAAATTAATTCTGGAGGGTCTTGTAAGTCAGCATCCATGACAATGATGCTTTTGCCTTGGGCAAAATTTAAACCTGCGGTGACTGGGACTTGATGACCGAAATTTCTAGCTAGACTCAGGTAACGTACTCAACTATGATGATGATAGAGTTCGCGGATCATACTCAAAGAGTGATAGCCACTACCATGATCAATTAAAATTAGTTCAGCATAACCGTCTAATTCTTCCATGACATTAATTATACGGCTATACATTTCTGTAATATTTTCTTCTTCGTTGTCAATGGGGATAACCAGGGAATAAATGGGCTGATTCACAACAATTGATAATTTTATACACCCTTTTTAATCTAGCTTTGTTGAATCCACAACAGCTTATATAAAATCCGAATTTTGTCGCATTGCTCACTGAAACTATGAATTAGTTTTACCTACTAAAATCGGAGTCTGAGAACGAAAATTCTTGAATTTCATCTTCTAATTTACTAACTCCAGTTTACTTATTGAACTAGAAATTCTTTTCAGCATATAGATAATTTAATCTAGTAAAAAGTCGTGTTCCTATAAATATGAATTATTAGCATGATTCTAAATATGAACAAGATTATCTCATACTATTAGTAATTTGGTTAGTGGCATTAGTTATAGATAGAACTTAGTTTTTATTAGATAACTCTATATGATCAAAGCGCACATTTAATAGGAGCATTAAGTCATTATCGCATCTTTGAGAATTTTAATTTATTCTCAGGGGAATGGTAATTATCTCTGTGGCAATTAGCCCCTAGTTATCCCGCCACACATATATATATCTATACAACTACCTTTTTGTTTCTGTTTGGTCAGGGATACGACCAAGCAAGTTTAGTTAATTTATTATATTCAGCAATAATTATATTATCTATATATCATTTAGGAAAATATTTATTTGAAAATCGCAAAATAGCTATAACTACCAGCATTTTGTGGCTAGTATCTCCTATATTGGGAATTGTCAGAACAGATTATTTATTAGATTATGCTTTAAGAGCAATCGTGATTTCCATATTTAGTATTTTAATCATTTGGAGAAATAGTTACACCAGTTTTATCTCATAGAGATTGACTTTTATATTGGGACTAGGAATAGGGTTGATCATCTTGGCTAGACCCACAGGATTTATTTTTATTTTAATTCCTGGTATCTGGACATTAATTACCTTTGTCACAAACCGAAAATCTATTAAACTAACTCAGTCAGGTTTATCTTTAATTTCTGCCTGGTTAATTTGTAGTTCTTGCTATAGTGTCAACTCGTTAATAATTATCACTTCAGCTTTACACGCTAACAGTTTTAGAAAAAGGGAAGGAGATCCTTCTGTAACACCCATTACTCGATGGTTACTTTATCCGCCATTTGTACCAGAAACTGTGGGTTTACCAATATTTATTATGTGTGAATTTAGCCAGTTTACTAGTTTATGTAAATAAATATAACTTTTATCAAGATGCAATTAAATATAATAGTTTGGGAAACTCTGGTTTAATCTGTTTATTAATTTACCTTGGTTATTAACTTACCTATTCAGCAGTTACATACTTTGTACTTTGGGTACAAATAAAGATATTAGATATATTCTTCCTGTTTTTCCCATCATCAGTTTTATTTTAGCTTATTTGTTCCATCTAATAGAAAATCTCAGCTTTGATAGACTGAGATTAGCAAATTTAGGATTCAGCGTCATAGTTTTATTGAATAACGTGTTTACTTTACCGTTAATACAAGCATGGTAACAAAGACATTTGTCCAATGATGACGCTAAAAAATATCCCCTTTCTCAATTAATAGATGAAATTAAGCAAACAACTCCCTATTGAAGGTTAACTTTGGGGATAATTCCGGTTTCTACACAGCAGATCAACGAATCTACTTTAGATTATTACGGTAAATTAGCAGACTTTCGCGTACATGGTAGAAGATTAACCACAGAATTAGCGCATATCGACCAAGATTTACAGTAGTTTTCCTGCTATATCACAAGAGATAACGAACCAGAACAAGCAGGAGAAGAAGGAGAATTTAAACGCAAATTAAAATCTTCGGTCGAATCTTCTCCTGACTGAAAATTACAACCTAAGTGGGAATTACCAAATAATAATAACTTGCGATTATATCATCGTAAGAATCTCAATATAGTAATTTAGAAATTAGATATTCTTGATCCTGAAGTTAGCTTAACAGTCGTGAAAATTGCCAATGAATTAATCACAGAAAAAATAATCCTGTTACTTCATAAGTCACCGATAAATGGGATGATCTACAAAATGGTTTATTAGTATTAAGATGGCACAATCAGCAATTTTTACTGTTGTATGATCATGCAATCACACTGGGAAGTCTATACTGTGCTTTTAAATGTGATCCCTAAGAAACTCTTAGAGTAATTGAGCATTTATCTACATTTATAACCGAAACACTAGCTTTAAGAAAATATCAACTTTCTGCTTTCTGTTTAGATAGAACAAATCACCAAATTAAACCTTCAAACATCCAAGATTTGACTGTAAATTTTACAGATAAAGGAAACATAGAAAAATTACCACCTTTACACTTAGTTTCCCGCATCTCACAATTAGCACCAGAACTACAAAATGGTATATTAGAAAATATATTTGGGCAGGTAAATAATTTCAATCAACATGATCCTACTCAAGACTATTTAAAGCAAGTTGAAATTCCAGCTAACTATTACCTGCAAAATGAATCAAACAACCTCAATTAGCGTTATACTCTGGTTTTATCACAAGTTTTACAATGCAAAGCACCAGAATTAATCCAGAATTTAACAGAATTAACTAAATATGATAGTCGAAATTATTACCTATGGACATATTTAGCCTTTGTTCATTTATATAACTTTCAACCAAGATTAGCTGAAAAATGATTAATTATAGCCGAAGAAATAAAACCCGATATACCAGAACTAAAAACGTTGGAAAACTTGACAAGTATCATGAATTTTCTGCCATTAATCAAATTCTCAATATGAATAACAAATACTGCTCATTAGGGTTATTAATTACATCTTTATTCTTGTGGCTGATATTTTTAGGAAACTCTCCCTTACGAGATTGGGATGAAGGGACTGTAGCTCAAGTTGCCCGCGAGATTTGGCGTAATCCGGTTGATAAAATGGTTTGGCTTTATCCAACTTTAGGAGGTGAACCATATCATAATAAACCACCTTTAATCCATTGGTTAATTGCTTTTACTTATTCATTAGGAGGTGTAAATGAATGGACAACACGCTTACCAAGTGCAGTATTAACTGCCTTAGGTGTGCCTTTACTTTACTCAGTAGGAAATTTAGTTTTTAACCAAAGTTTACCAGCATTATTTACTGGTTTGGTTTACATGACTATGTTACCTATAGTCCGTCATGGCAGACTAGCAATGTTAGATGGTGCAGTAATTACATTTTTTTTATTGTTATTATTTTGTATTTTAAAATCCCGTCAGCAAAGTATTTATGCTTTAGGGATCGGATTTAGTTTAGGATTAATTACTCTTACGAAAGGTATGATTGTTTTGCTGTTGGGAGGAATTACTGGTTTATTTATATTAGTCAATAGACAGTTTTATTTATTAAATAATTTATATTTATGGATAGGAATATTATTAGGAAATGCTTTACCTATTGCTTGGTATATTGCCCAATGGGAACATTATCGAGAGAACTTTTTACAAATAAATTTGCAAGCACAAACTTTAGCACGACTGGTAGAATCTGTCGAAGGTCATAGCGAACCTGCTTGGTTCTATTTAATAGAAATACTTAAATATGGTTTTCCCTGGTTATTATTTTTGCCAGGAGGGTTATATTTAGCTTGGAAGAGACGCCACACTACGTGGGGTTGTCTGATTCTTATCAGCACAGTTATTTACTTCGGGACTATCTCATTTATGAATACAAAACTCCCCTGGTATGTAATGCCTATATATCCATTTTTAGCTTTAGCAATTGGTGTTAACTTGAGCGAAATTTGGCAGGAAAGGAAATTTAAAGTAAGACTTTGGGGAGGATTTCTTGCTATCTTAACTGTTGCTGGTTTAGGAATTTGTATTTACTTTATTGTTACTGACCCACAACCTGTATTAATTACTCTGAGTATTATTTTAGCAATAAGTATGGGTATTGCTGCATGGTTAGTTATCGAGGAAAATCGTAACTTTATCCCTGTTTTATTTGCGGGAATATATTTAGTTTTATCGCTACTAATGAGTTCAAAATATTGGATTTGGGAATTAAATGAAGCTTTCCCAGTTAAACCAGTAGCTGCATTAATTCGTCAAAAAATTCCAGCGGGAATGAAAATCTATACTTCTTTTACTTATAGTCGTCCTAGTTTAGATTTTTATAGTGATTGTAGAGTTATTGCTGTTCCTATTTCAGCTTTACAGGAAATGTTGTCTAATAAATATTATTTGTTGGTCGATAATGAAGCTTGGGAGAAAATTAATTTAAATCAAAGTAAAATTATAGGAGAATCTAACGGTTTTAAATTGATTTCACCTGATGATGGTAGTCTGTAGAAGTTGAGGAATTTACTATATAAATACCTAAATTTAATTATTGCAATTTAAAAATTACCGTAAGAATTCAGGAGTCAGAATGTTTGAGAAATTAGTTAATCATCAAATATGTATTTTTCCCGTTACTCTGAAAAATATTACTGCTGATGGCTGATGGCTGAATGCTGAAGTTAAAACTTGTCAGATTATCATATTATATATAGGATATTATCTCTCCATAACAATAGATGAACCGCCTGTTTAAACCAGACCACCTATTATTAGGCATCCTGATTATTATTGCATTAATACTGCGTGTTGGCATGGCTTTAAAGTTTCCCAATATATTTTGGGCAGATGAAATTTTTCAATCCCTAGAACCTGCACATAGACTAGTTTTCGGTAATGGTATCGTCACATGGGAATTTAGAGATGGTATTCGTTCTTGGGTATTACCAGGAATTTTAGCAGGTGTTATGCACCTTACAGCATCGATGGGAGAAGGTTCTACTGGATATTTAATAGGAGTTAATATCTTTTTGTCTCTACTTTCCCTGAGTAATATCTTAGTTGCTTATGTTTGGGGAAAAAAAATAGGAGGAACAATTACAGCCCTTATTTGTGCCGCTATTTGTACTATATGGTTTGAGTTGATCTATTTTTCACCCAAAGCTTTTACCGAAGTTGTAGCTACTCATGTCCTCTTACCTGGAATTTACTTAGGAGTGCAAAAAGATTCTATCACTAGAAATCGCCTATTTTTATCAGGATCTTTGTTAGGAATATCTTTAGCATTAAGAATTCATCTCATACCAGCTATAATTTTTGCAGTAGTTTACATTTGTAAACGAGGTTGGCAGCAAAAATGGTTGCCAATGATAGCAGGTATTATAGCTCCCGTATTATTGTTTGGTACTGTGGATGCTTTCACTTGGTCTTATCCTTTTCAATCTTTCTGGTTGAATATTTGGGTAAATATTGTTGAAGGTAGAAGTAAACTATATGGTGTTTCTCCTTGGTATGAATATTTTATTTTTTTGTTCAAAAGTTGGTCGTGGCTATCCATACCTATTATTATTCTTACTATTATAGGTTTTCGTCGTATTCCTATTTTGGGATGGTTAGCCTTAATTATTATCTTGTCTCACAGTTTCTTGGCTCATAAGGAATATCGTTTTATTTATCCAGCATTACCAATGTTGTTTATATTAGCAGGAATAGGCACAGGTGAGTTAGTTTTAAGATCTTCTGGTAGATGGTCTTCACTGCACATCAGGATAATAGCAATATTACTCTCTATTTATCTTTGGAGTTCAACTTCTATTGCTCTCTTGAGTAGATTTAATATTTATGCTCCTTTAAGCTTTTCCACTTTTGGCACGAATTGGGAAATGACACATCTCTATGCTACTGCTAATAATCTCGTAGTCTTGCAAAGTTTAAGTACAGAAGAAAATGTATGCGGTCTTGGACTTTGGGGTGTTAATTGGGCCTTATCAGGAGGTTATACTTATTTTCACCGTGATGTACCTATATATCAAGTTGATACACAAATAGACTTTGCAGTTGCCAATTCAGGTTTTAATTATGTTGTTGGTAATTCTCCTCTACCATCTACATATCCAAATTATTCTTTGCAGCAATGTAGGCTAGGAACTTGTGTTTATAAACGTCCGGGTTCCTGTAGCAAAATTAAGGAACGTGAAATCAATTATGTGCTTAAAATGTCAGGAAATTAGTTAGCATTCAAAATTCAAAATTCAAAATCTCTTACCTCCTGTCACTTATTCCCTGTCACTTAACTAGCAACTGACGTTCAGAGTGAGTCCTCAACAATTTATAGTTAAGAGTAAGTGTAAATTGTTAAATCATTGTGAAAGCTATTACTCTTCTTGGTTCTACCGGCTCTATTGGTACTCAGACTTTAGACATCGTTTCTGAGCATCCAGATAAGTTTCGTATAGTTGGACTGGCTGCTGGGCGGAATGTGGAGTTGTTCGCGGCGCAAATTCGCCAGTTTCGTCCCCAAATTGTGGCTATTTCTGCTGCTGATAAGTTACCAGAACTTCGGGAAGCAATTAAGCATGTCAACCCCCAACCTATTTTACTGGCTGGTGAAGAGGGTGTGATAGAAGTGGCTCGTTATGGTGATGTTGAAACGGTTGTTACTGGTATTGTTGGTTGTGCGGGTTTACTTCCCACTATCGCTGCTATTGAAGCAGGTAAGGATATTGCTTTAGCAAACAAAGAAACTCTCATTGCTGGCGCTCCTGTGGTTTTACCTCTGGTGGAAAAATATGGTGTGAAACTATTACCAGCAGATTCTGAACATTCGGCGATTTTTCAATGTCTCCAAGGTGTTCCTAAAGGTGGTTTAAGGAAGATATTACTTACTGCTTCTGGTGGTGCTTTCCGTGATTGGCCTGTGGAAAAGTTGCCTGAAGTAAAAGTTGCTGATGCTCTGAAACATCCTAATTGGTCCATGGGACGAAAAATCACTGTTGATTCAGCAACTTTGATGAATAAGGGTTTGGAAGTTATTGAGGCTCATTATCTGTTTGGGGTGGATTATGATGATATTGAAATTGTTATTCATCCTCAAAGTATTATTCATTCTTTGATTGAGTTACAAGACACTTCTATTTTAGCTCAACTTGGTTGGCCAGATATGCGTTTACCTTTGCTTTATGCTTTATCTTGGCCGGAGCGAGTTTACACTAACTGGGAAAGATTGAACTTGGTTAAATCTGGTGATTTAACTTTCCATGAACCGGATCATCAAAAATATCCTTGTATGGGATTGGCTTATGCTGCGGGTAGGGCTGGCGGTTCTATGCCTGGAGTTTTAAATGCTGCTAATGAGCAAGCTGTGGCGCTATTTCTAGAAGAGAAAATTAGCTATTTGGATATTGCTCGGTGTATTGAATTGGTGTGCGATCACCATCAACGTGATAACACACGTAATCCTTCTTTAAGTGACATTTTGGCAGCAGATCAATGGGCTAGACAAGAGGTTTTCACGGCTACAGAAAAATTAGTAATTCAGCCACAGATAATTTCTCTAGGCTAACAATCAAGATAGTCCTATACTCCTAATACTCGGTGCGGTATAGGATTATGTTTCATTTATTTTCCTTGGATATTAATTTTTGCACAAGACTCTATAAAATCTTGAAAACTATACAAATAGTATACATTTTCTTGAATTCTGGCTAATAATTGGTCAAATTAAGATTCCTCTGGTACTTCTTTTTGTCTAGATTTACTATAGGATAAATTACGTTCTTTAAAAATCTCTCTCAGATATCCTTCGTGAAATAAAGCTTTGGTTTTATATCCAAGAATTTCCTTTGTATTGCCTTCGTTTTGTTCCAATCCATTAGCTAAATCTTCAGTATCACTCAGTCTTAAATGAAAATATTCAATGTATTTACTCAATATTTTATTGACTTGTCTATTTCTAGGGAGAAGATTTCTATTTCCTAAAAACCAAGTTTCAATACAAACTTTTCGAACAATTATTTCTAATTGATAATTGCCACGTAAAGTTTTAAATGGTTTATTTTTTAAGTTAAACTCTATTTTCTCGAATGCTTCTGCTCTTTTCTCGGAAATCGTCGACCTATCTGCTTCTGTAAATAAGTATCGGCGCAATAAGTAGGGGTAAGAGAAAAAAAGGAAAAAGTTGAGGGTGGGACACAGGGCGTTATAAAATATGAGACATGAGGCAAAAAATTTTAGCAAAAGACTTATCACAAACAGAGTTGCTCCAAAGCATTGAGCGAAAAGGAATTGTAGAGGAATCCATAGGTCAGAAAGTAGAGATATGACTGAATCTAAGAGAGCAGTAAGAATCAGAAGTAAAAGAATTACGGGCAGAAAATTAAGGGTTAACAGATGAAAACAACCGATTGAAGGGAGAAAAGGGTCAGCCAGAGATAAAAGCCAAGAATAAAAAAGGCTTCACAAGTAATCACTCATCGGAGAAAGAGCGACAAACCCCAAAAAAGGACAACAAAGGCAGTAAGAAGGCTGGGATTAAAATAGACAGAGAAGAAATAATAGAATATCCCCAAGAATTACTGCCAGCAGAGGCGCAGTTCAAAGGGTATGAAGAAGTAATCATCCAAGACATCATCCTGGCAACCAATAACGTACTATTCCGGAAAGAGAAATACTACTCACCATGAGAAGGAAAAACCTATTTGGCAGAACCTCCTTGGGGTTATGAGGGAGAATTCGGTCTAGGAATAAAAACCTTGATTATCAGCTTGTACTATGGGGGCAACATGACCCAAGGCAAGTTGTTAGAGTTCCTAGAGAATATTGACTTGCTCGAGCATTTTCAACTACCAACTAAATGGAAAAATGCTCTCCAAGTATTACCTTAAGAAACTGTGTTGAGTGAGGTAGAGTTTTATACCCTACTGGATATACATCTGCCTAAACTGGGTTCACAACAACGGACTCGGATTATGGAAGCAGCAGCTATTGCTTTCTATCATCAACAAACTGATTGGCCAGTGGTGTAAACTCTGGTCTGTAATGATGCTCCTCAATTGAAGTTACTGACTGATAATATCGTTTGGTGTTGGGTAGATGAAGGAAGAAATTATAAGAAGTTAAGTGCGTTTATTGCTTGTCACCAAAAGGTTTTAGATAAATTCCTGGATGATTTCTGCAATTACTACCGAGACTTACTCCCTGATCAAGATTCTCCCAATCAGCAAACGGCAGATAAACTCCGGTATAAGTTTTGGAAGTTGTTCCACACTGACAGTGGTTATCAACAATTGGATGAGCGAAAACCATTAACTCTGGTCAAAATTTCTGAGTTGCTTTATGTTTTAGAGCATCCTGAATTACCTTTGCACAATAACCCGGCTGAGTTAGGTGCTAGAACTATGGTGCAGCGAGGTAATATTAGTGATGCCACTCAGACTCTCGAAGGGACTCAGGGTTGGGATACTTTTATCTCTCTTGTTCCTACTACTCATAAGTTGGGAATTAGCTTTTTTGAATATATTCGTGACCGCATTTCTAAGGTTGGTAATATTCCCTGTTTGGCGACTATTTGTGACGAAAAATCTGCTTTCAATCCTTTTGGTTGCTTATGGGTACCTGAATAAGTTCTTCCCCCGAAGTATTCAGGGGATACGATTTTTTGTTGTATGAGCACTATCTTCTATTTGATTTAGAGCGTCATAAGCGTCTTGTATTCTGCCGTCTTATTTCAATACATGTATGATTAATTGATTGGAAGAAAACTTAGGCATTTCTCGATTGTTAAACATTATTTTTTCTTGACTTGGTTTAGTTAAAATAATATTTTATGAAGTCAATTTCTCATAAAGTAATTACGGTTTTTCTTTTTCCTCGAAAACTAGTTCCTCAAAATCTAAACCTCAAAAATTATTATTGAGTCTAAGTGAAACTATTTTTAGAATAGTATTAAGATTGTATTAATACAAGGAATTATATTGTTATTTGCAACTATAATTGGTAGCGTTTTATTAAAAAGAATCATTGTTAAGATTCTGGTACGATGATAATTACTTTAATAGTCGCTTGGATAATATTTCTCATACTTTGGAAATTAGTAAAAACCACTATCAAAACTGCTGTTACTTTTGCAGCGATAGTGGTTTTATTATACTTTGGTTTTGGCATTACACCTCAGGATATTTTGCATAAAATCTCTGAGATTACTCAAAAATTTTCGCAAACACCTGTGCGTAATTAATCCTGCTTCACGAAAATAAGTTAAGTTTTTAACGGTCAATTTCTAATTGATTACTTATATGATGTGGAAGTTTTAGCCAGTGCATCTTTAACCGCAGGAGGTAATTGAGGCATAATTTTACCTCTTTCCCTGTCTAATGCCACTAGTGTTATCTGTGCAGTAACATATAATTCTTGTTCATCAGTGGAAACAATTTTATAATCCCAGTTAATATGGACACCAGTTACTTCCAGCATTCGGGTTTTGATCAGCGCTATCATTCCTAATTTAAGTGACCGATGATAACGTACTAATAATTCTACAACAGGTAAGTCACAACCTAAAGCTACTAAATCAGCAAATTCAATGCCTATAGAGCGTAAATATTCTACCCGGGCTTCTTCCAACCAAGTTAAATAAGTACCGTGCCAAGCTATTCCTGCATAATCTGTATGATGAGGCTGCACTCTCATAGGATATTCAAACCAATTGTCAAATTCAGCCGTCGTCACTTTATTAATGGCGCTGGTTGGTGGTAGTTTTGGTTGGTTTACTTTTGCTTGAGTCATATTATATCTTCTGAGTACAGGTGTTAATTCTTGCTCATCAGATTTTAACAGACGCTGAAAAACACTGGATAAAACAGTATCAAGATGGTCTATTTCCAGTAATGGTGAATAGGTAGTAAACCTATTACCTATTCACCATTACCGATAAAGCCATATTTACTATCGCGCAACACAACACTTACACAAATCGCTCTTGGGCAATTTAACACTTTTTAATAAGGGTTTTATGACCTGTAGGACTTTGTATAGATTGCTTGACAAGATTAGCGAGTTCTTGTAGTTGGTGGATTGCTTCTGCACCTTCTAATTTCATTAATTCCCGCTCATCTCGCATTTCAGTCCAGGTAATTCCGTAGTCTGATACCAAAAAGCGAATTAGATGGTTGTCTCCTAAGCTGACCATAAATGAAGCACTATTCATTTGGTCGCCACAGGTATAGCAAGAAGCTGGGTAGCCGTTGCGCTCTAATACTATTGCCAAGGCTTGTAGGTTCATTACCAAGTCTTGAACAAATTGTCTATGTTGATGTGCCAGTCTCAAAAACACTTTTTTCCTCCAGACACCACAGTCATTTGAGTCTCTTTTATATTTTCTTTAGATTTTTCTATCCTTTGGTATTGTAAACTATTCATTACAATTTCTAGCGTAAGGTTTAGTATGTCATTGGCTACCTTGCTTAGGGTAGTGAATAACAATTGTCCCTGTCGTATCAAACTATTCAATTTGCAAGATATAAATCTCAGATAAAACGACTAAAGTTAACATTGTCTTTAGATGTTTAGCTCGATTTCCCTACTTGCTTAAGGCAGTCAGCTTTCAGCGTAACTTAAATTTCATGGTAGTCAACTAGGAAAATGTTCCATATTACCCTTTTATAGGTAGTATTTAAGCCAATTTGCACTATTTATTTACTCTAGCGTAACTTTTCATCTTTTTCTTGCTAAATCTATTCTACTGAATTTATTCTTGCTCGTAAAAGTAGATTGAAAGCAATAAAGGAATATCTTATCCTATTTGTGATTTAAGTAAGTGTTTAAATTGTATTGTAAATAGGCTACTTAGAGCTGAATACTGAAAATAGAGTTCAATAGTGATGTATTAAATAAGCTATTTCTACTGAAACTTAATTTGATAAAAGCCCAAACCTATGATACTTCATATTGAAGATATATAAACTGAGGATACCTTTGTACCCATTTAGGCAATTGTTTTGTTTCGAGATATTCAATCGTACAGGCTGGGAAGATAGGGAAATGGGGAGATGGGGAAAAATTATTACCTCCATACACCCCTATCCTAGACCTTTGTTCAATCAACTACTTGCCACCAACCAAAAGCTGGACCGATAAAACGAATTGTCACCCACGCGGCAAACATAAGGCCAATACCGATCCAAGCTCCGCGAGTTGTTAAACTCACAAACAGTTCAGCTTGAGATTTTGTGATGGGAACCCAAGGTAAGATACGAGTGTCTTCACCATATTGTTCTCCCAGTGTGCTTTTACGACGTTTTGCTTCACCCATAATCAACCAGTAATTGAAATTTCGGTTTAGGTTCTTAAATATATGTTCGCAGGAATCATGGATATTGTGGAGAGGATGAAGAAGGCAAGGAGGTAGCACAGATGGGCAGGAGAGCACAAAATTAATAATGCAGAAAATTAAGAATTACGTATCCCTAGCGGAACTAGAGGCACTATGAGGAATTACGAATTACCTATTCCCTATTTGAATTTTCGTCATTTGGTGGAGAAAACAAGCTGGGATCAAGATAGTTCAAGCGTGCTAGAGGGCTAAGGGCAGTGAGAATTTGAACGCCGTAGCTGCGATTTACGACGCGACTATCGAGTAAAGCTACGATACCTTGATTTTCGCGGAGTGGTGCGATCGCTCTTTGCAATTCATTCAATGCAGTGGGTAATAAGTATAACCTGAACCAATCTTGGTGTGCTCGCTTGTAATGAGCTACTCTACCAGCGACCAAAGGATTTTCTAAAGATGGCAAAGGTAGAGTTGCAATAATTAACAATCGGGGAGCGGGTAAAACAGTTTGATGTGCTCGCCAATATTCCCAACCAGTAACCAAAATACCATTTTCATCCAAACAAGTTTTTTCCACCTGCACGCGCGAACCAAACTCCGAAGCCAAAATTGCTGCTACTCTGGATTTGAGAGGTACATCTCCCACTAACACTAAAGTCATTCCTGGTGCTGTCGCACTTAAACAAACCAAGGTGCGGACTTGGTGAATAAATGCTCCTTGAAATTCTGGTGTATTCGGTAGAGGTAACTTATAGGGTGCATAAAGTTGAATTGCTTCCCCTTGACTATCAGTAGAAAACTTTAAGCAAGTTACATCCTTAAACCCCAAACGTTGACGGAACAGAGGAGCTTCCGTTTCTGGTTCTAAGGCGCTGCCAATTAATACTACAGGTTGCCGCTGCCAAATTGGTGTGAGTGCTTTAGCTAATTCCAGTGGGGCGTAATGTAAAGAAAATAAGCCTTGACGACGGGCAATAGTAGCCCAGAAAAGGGGAGGAGAGGCAGAAGAAGACGGATTGTCAACCAGGCTTTGGAATTGTTGCCTTAAGTGTTTCCAAATATCTGGGAAGCTATCTGAGTCTAAGGCTAAAAACAAATTTTGTAAGATTTCTGTTTCTGGCTGGGACAGTAGATAACAGTGGTATGGATTTTCAGGATGTTGGAATAACTCATGTGTCAGTTGTACCCTAGCTTCACGAATTACATTAGCTTCGTAGGGACAAGCAAGCATCAGTTGATCCCAATCATGGGATTGAATCTCTTGTGTTAGCTGATGACGCACCCAATCTTCCAAATCATCAACTCCATCAATAATTGTGGGAATATTTGGGGGAAAACTATCATTATCAGCCAACTGACCTTTTAGCCAAGCTTCTGGGGATGTCAACAACAACCCTTGGAAATCAGTACCAGGCCAAACTTCACCTGTTCTGATGGGTTTGTTAGCTTGTAACCATTGCTGTAGACGGGGAATTTCTATTTTCAGCAACCGCTGCTGCACAACTTCTGAGGCCACAATAATTACAGGGCCATGCCACATCAAGGAGGATGCGATAAAACTTGTGCGATATCGCCCTTGATAGCCACAAACAGCACCTACTTGAATTAAGGCACTACGTCCCAAGCGCAAAGCGCGTGCTACCAACCGTGCCATCGTTAAGTGATGGGGCCAGGAAGGAAAACCCGCCTGCGATCGCAGGAAGTTATGTAGTGATAAATGAACTTCTGCCTCAATCACACGCTTTTCATCCCATAACAAGTGACTTTTTCCAAACTGCCCCATTTATATTATGTTGTCATTAGTCATTGATGATTGGTAATGGGTAATTGGTAAACTTTCTCCTGTATTACCAGTCACCAGTCCCCAATCCCCAACCACCATTTACCAACTTCCCTAAATTATGCCAACCTACACAGGAATTTCCAGCGAAGCCTTTAGGCATCCACTAGATCGTCAAGCTGAGCAAGCCTTACGAAGTTTGTCGGGATTTGATTTAATCGCTCGTAAATTCGTGGAATTTGTCTATGAACGCCCTCAATTAGTCTATTTAATGGGCAACACCATCCAAGTAGGACCGCGTCAATATTCCACTATTTACCAAATATTTCGGGAATGTGTGCGAGATTTGGACATTTACCCTGAACCAACACTATTTATCTCACACAACCCCCAAGCCAATAGCTATGCATTGGGGCAAGAAAATCCCTACATAGTCCTAAACACAGGGATACTTGACTTACTCAATGAAGCCGAAATTCGGGCAGTGCTTGCCCATGAACTGGGGCATATTAAATGTGGTCATACTATTTTAATTCAAATCGCGATGTGGGCAATGAGTGCCGCTTCCGTCATTGGTGAATTAACCTTCGCTTTAGGTGATTTCGTCAGTCAAGCTTTGATTTATGCCTTTTTTGAATGGCGACGTAAAGCCGAATTATCCGGAGATCGCGCCGCATTGTTAGTCATGGATGACCTAGACCCAGTTATGTCATCCATGATGAAAATCTCTGGCGGTAGTAACAAATATGCCAACGAATGTAGTTTACAAGAATTTATTCAACAGTCAGAAAAATATCAAGCACTGGATGATGATGGACTCAATCAAGTATATAAATTTCTCATGTACAATGGCGCTCAAGGAATGATGCTTACCCATCCACTCCCTGTAGAACGCTTGCATTATTTACGCTCTTGGGCAGTATCAGAAGAATATCAGCAAGTTCGCCAAGGAAACTATCAGCAAACACCCACTACCAGAGCAGTCAATGTCAAAGTTGAAACACAGGAAAATGAAGCGGAAAAATTACGTAAACAAATTGAAGAATTGCAAAAAGAAATCAACAGAATGAAAAACTCAGATTAGGGAATAAGTGATAAGTGACAGGTGACAGTAAGAAGGGAATAGGAAACAGGCATATAGGCACGATGATGACAGGAAGATGTTTACTCAATTCCCCTAATCCCCAATCCCCAATCCCCAGTCCCCAGTCCCCAGTCCCAAATCAGCTTTCCGGTTCGCAGTCAGGAACACCTTCCCTAAATACTCGACTAGCAAGAATATCTACTGCTTCGATAGTAATTAAGTCTTGCTTATTTATTTTCTTGCCACTATTCAATAAACGACTAGCTTGACGCAAACGCGCTCTATCTATAGCATTCCGGACACTACGAGCATTAGCAAAATGGGGCATAGTCTTCCGTCTAATTAAATACTCTCGGAAGGCCTGTTCCGCATCTGGGCTAAAACAATAGTTTTGAGTTCTGACTATAGATTGAGCAATAATTAACAAATTATCAACACTATAATCATTAAATTCAATATGAATTCCAATACGAGAATTCATACCAGGATTACTGTGGAAAAAATGCTCCATTTGGGTTTTATAACCAGCAAGGATAACAACCAAATCATCACGCTGATTTTCCATCACCTGCATGAGAATTTCAATTGCTTCCAAACCAAAATCTCCTGGATGATCTGGGCGGTATAAAGTATAAGCTTCATCAACTAATAAAACACCCCCCATTGCATTATTTAAAACTTCCCTAGTTTTCGGTGCAGTTTGTCCAATACCTTGCCCAACTAAATCATCTCGCGTGACCAACATGACATTCTCTTTGCGGATATATTCGAGACGATAGAGAATTTCAGCCATTCTCATAGCTACAGTAGTTTTACCCATACCTGGGTTGCCTAAAAAAGTCATGTGCAAACTAGGGGCACCAGCAGTTAAACCGAGACTTTTACGAATCCGGTCAACCAGCAACAAAGCAGCCATTTCCTTAATTTTGTTCTTGACAGACTTTAAGCCGACTAACTCCTGGTCTAACTTATCAAGAATATCTTGGATATGAGATTCCGAGAAAGCCGCCTCTAAGTCAATTTCGCTATCTTGGGTAACGGGACTAATCGTTTCTTTGTTTAAGACTTGTTCACTCATGACTGTCTCCTCTAGTAATAACTTTGATCATAGCCCCAAGTCTGGTAATATAAAAGAATGTAATTCTAATATGACTGATATATATTTCTTTATTATCCATTTCTGAATTTAGTCATAGAGAAAACATAATCTCCTTCACCACACCGCCAATATAGAGACAGTGTGAGGCCTGGTTATTGGTCATTGGTAAGATTCTTCACGTACGTATAGATAGTTTATACCAATCCTCTTTAACTTTGAAGCATATAAGATCTTTCAAAACTCTTCACTAATAGGGGCTAAGAGGAATGATATGTATCAATATTTAAGAGAAACGGTATTTCCTATAAGTAGGAAAATAATAAGGGCTTGACTATAGCCCAATCTGGAATTTGATTTAGGCTTTTCTCAACATGATAATTAAATTGAAAAAACGGTTGTTTGCATTGCTACTTATTGTTTATGTAGCTTTCTTATTACCAGAAATTACGGTAGCATCAGCAAATAATTTTTTTAATTCATCTCAAGTCATTTTCACTTCTTATAGTGAAGATACTAAGGATACTATTACTTTCTCGGAGGGTGACTTAACTCCCCAAGAACATCAGAAACTTCAAGCAGTCCGTCAGCGTAGAAACAAGGAAATTATCGCAGTTTTAAATTCTGCTCAACGTAAACAAATTGCTCACTATTTGCATACTGGTAATGACCTAAATCACGCCCTAGAGGCGCTAGATTTAACCTCAGAACAACAGGAACTAATAAATGCTGCTATTGAATTTACTAATTTGAAACTGAAGGGAATTTTTTCTAATCATGCATTATTATCGACTGATAAATAAAGCTTATTTATTGGTAATCAGAAACTATGTCATTTGTGAAATGTTTTGCATTTGGAGCCACTGACAATAACAAAGGCAAGATTATTTTTATTTTTATAAGCTATGATTTATTAAAGAATAAGTTTTAAGAATTGATACAATGTGGGGTTGGCTACTTTACATTCATAGAACTCTATTGAGCCAATACAGGTCATTGATGTCTTTTTTTGTCACCTTATTTTACTCTTAGGAAAAATTAATATCATTTAAAATTCTCAGTAGGCAACTCCAATATTTTCTATATTCTAACCTCAAATATCCACAAAAATATTCAACCCACATTCCGCAACATAAACTGCCACAGAGGGAAATTACGGAGACAAAAAATTCAAGGGAGCATAACAACAAACATATGCAGTAAAAGAAGGCATTGGAGAAACAGTAAGGCACCAAAAATAGCATCAAAAGCTATTCTCAATAAGGAGCAATAAGAAAGAACACCGCCCAGAGGAGTCAACAGATAAATGAAGATATTCAAGAGATAAATCATAACTTAGACTCATAGATTGAAGTAAAAAAAGAAATTATGGACATAGTAAAATAGAGCTATAAATCAACGACATTAGCTTATTTTGTGATAGAAATTAAATTAAGAGAGAGAAAAATTAGGTAACTAATTGATAGTAAGGAAAACAATGATATGGTAAAAGATTCACAATGAAATCTCTCTCTTGAGTCCAGTAACAGATGTGTTTTTCTTGCTTAACTGTAACTAAATGAATAGACTGAGCGCATGGAAAAATCCAGGGTAAACTGGGGCGGTCAGTTAGTTTACCCAATTGATTTTTACTGTTGATTTAGACTCTCTCAAAGGGGTTCTAATTTGGAGTTGCCCTAAAGTATAAACCAGCAGACATAAACCCATAATCATTCCCAGGGACTCTATTCTCTCTGGACTTTTTAGGAAAATACTGTCTGCAAAAAATAATGGGTCTTTGAGAAAAGCAAACCCTCTCTCGCAAGACTGTTGAGCTTTATATTCACTCAAGATGGAGTCATGGGTAAGTTCATTTAAATCCAAAAGGTTTGTACCAAAAATAAAAGGCCCTGCCCTCAGGAATTCTGTATTAATTTTACTTTTATTCTGGGAGACTGTAGCTGATATTTCAGAGGATATCTCTCCTGAACTATCTTTTTTCTTAGATTTGATTTGAGTAACTTTACTCTGGTTAATTTGGTGATATTTGAATTGTTTGAATAGTTTAGATAACCCCTTGATAGCATCAGCTTCACAAGCGAATTTTTCTGGTGATAACTTTTTCAAGTCTTGCACAGCTTTTGATTGTGCCTTGGTAATTTCTCCTGAGAGTTTACCCAGGTCTGATTCTCTTCTTTCTTGATTTTGCACTACTAACCATCTTTGTTCTATTCCTGGATAATTTACTGTTTTTGAAGCTAGTTTATATCCGGGTAAGTTACTATCAACCAATTCTGGTTCTGGTAATGTTGATATTCATCATTGTGCTGATTCTACGCTTAATGGCACTGGACATAACCAGCTTAAATCTGACATCATTTTCAGATTTGATTCTGTATATAAGGCCCAGTCCGCTACTATGAGACTGTTAACTTTTAGTTAACTTTTAATTGTTTTTGGTACTCTAGTGCTATTTTACCAAAGCATGGTGAATCTGCTTGGTTTCCCGATGCTAGTTATAAAAATATTGGTATGTCTCCATCTCCTGAACATATCATTTCTATGATGAACTGTTTTAACTCCGGTCTATGGTCACCAGAATAACCGTAGGTGATGGTTATTTCTTTTGGTGATTTTACTGCTAATTCTTCTATTTCTTGATTATTTCCTAGTTTCTGACTCTCAAATATCACTTCTGGTAAGCTGGTATTATATTGCCCATATACGTCCATTTATGATAAGTCTAGACGCCCTGCTCATAGGGATACTCCAAATTTTTTTGCTGCTTTTAAGGCGACAATAAAAAATATTCTATCCAATCCTTTTATCAATAGTTTATCCATGACTCTCCCCAGTTTATCATCCTTGAGATATTCTGGTTTTACTCCTGGTCCTATTAGATGGTCACAGGGGATTATTTCAAAATCTTGGGGAAACATATATAAGGGTTTTTATACAAATCCTAACCAGTTTATTATCATGGCTTTTACTACATGACACGGACTTACTTTCTCTCCAATTCCAACGGTTATTTCTACTACTCCTATGGCGTCTATTATTCCTGCTACTATGCCTAAATGGTCTAGTAGTCAACCAAGGCAATGTCCTCTAATTAATAAACTAGTCAAAAAAGGGGTTGACCATGGCAAAAAAGTATGTTGTAGATTTAAGCGAAGAGGAAGTTTTACAACTGCAAGCAATCCTCAAAAAAGGAAAGCACAAAGCAAGAAGTATAACCCGTGCAAACATTCTTTGAATGGCATCTGAGGGAGAAACGGACACGGTGCTGCCGCAGTTCGAGTTCATGTTACCACGGTGGAAAGGACAAGAGAAAAGTTTGTGATTGGTGGATTAGAGTTTGCTTCAAAGGATGGGGAACATCCATCAAAACCCAAAAAATTAGATGAAAAACAAGAAGCATTTTTGATTGCGGCTGCTTGTTCTAATCCGCCAGAAGGAAGAGTGCGTTGGACAATAAAATTATTAGCGGAGCATTTAGTGAAGGTTGGTATCATAGATTGAATCTCAGACGAAACAATACGCCAAACTCTAAAAAAAATGAAATTAACCCGTGGTTAAAAGAACAGTGGTGTATTCCCCAAGTTAACCCAGGGTATGTGTTTAGAATAGAAGATGTTTTAGATTTGTACAATGAGCCATCTGATCCGAAAAAACCTACACTCTGCCTAGATGAACGCCTATATCAATTATTAGAAGAAGTAAGACTTCCTTTGCCACCAGAACCACATCAGCCTGAAGGTTATGATTGTGAGTATAAACGCAATGGTGTTGTAAATTTATGTTGTAAATTTATTTGGCTTTTTTGAACCAATAGCCGGGTGGAGGCATATTGAAGTTACACAAAGTCGGACAAAAGCTGATTTTGCTAAACAATTAAAAGATTTAGTAGATGTTTATTAACCCCAAGCTGATGTGATACCTTTACTTGTTGATAACCTAAATATTTATACTCCAAGTGTTTTATGTGAAGTTTTCTCTCCACAAGAAGCATGCCGCATTATTCAGAAATTAGAGTTTCACTATACTCCTAAACACGCTTCCTGGTTGAATCAAGTAGAAATTGAATTATCAGTGTTATCTGGCCAATGCTTAGAACGACGTATTCCTAATGTAGAAGTATTATCTTCTGAAATTGCTACTTGGGAGTCACAGCGTAATCAACAAAAACCCAGTGTTTGTTGGGGTTTTAAAATCAAGGATGCACGTAAAAAAATGCAGCGTTTATATCCGATCATTTAACCTAGCAAAATTACCTTGGCAGACTACTAGGTTTTGAATTTCCATTTTTTGAAGCTTTGATTTCACAAGAGAATTATCCACAACTCCTGTTGTGATCCAATCATTTCTTCTTCTGTTCTAATTTAATTTTTAAATCATTAAATTTTCTTTTCTTTTATCTTGTTTACAAAACTTTATTCTCTCACTCTATTGCCATTTTAATCATACTATTCTCATTAAGCCTTTTCTTCCTTGCAGGAGCCTTAGTTCTCGTGTACTACTGTCTGTGACAGTTAGGATACAGTTAGGGTACGGAAGGTGGGTTTTATTTAGTTAAGGGATCAAAGCCTTTTAGTATAAGGCTTTGGAGTTTTTACTCCTGATGGTAAAAATAAATCTGGTTAGTAGTTAGAGACAGTTCTGGGAAAGTTGGTGATACTATTCGGTCGTCACCTCTAAACTGATTAACTTGGTATTTCCCCTCAACTAACGAGTAAATCAAGATGGCTGGTTGCTTAGGATTGCCAAGAAAACGCCTACCTCCCAATGCAGCATGGTCTACAATCCAATATTCTGGAATGCCTACAGCTTCGTATTGATCTAGTTGTGTGAAATAGTGATCACGCCAATTGGTGCTAACTACCTCAATCACTAGAGGGATTGACGCGCCCTGACTAACTGTAGATTGCTTTTTCCATAGTGGTTCATTTACGAGATTGGGGCGATGGACCACCAATATATCTGGTGAATAACCGGATTCATTTTCAGGTCGTTTGACAAGTGCAGTTTTGGGAATGAAGTAGGGAAGATGTAACCGCTTGATATCAGCAGATATTTCTAGTGCCAAAAAACCGACAACATCTTCATGATCACCTGTAGCCTGTCAGATCTTAATAATTACCCTGTCATGTAGTTCATACCTTCCCCCTCTAGTTTCCATTGGGCAAATTCATCAAAGGTTAGTTTCTCAGTTTTAGGTAAGGCCTGAACTATCTATCATTTACCTACCTTTTCTATTTTTAGTGTTTACGATTGGCGAGCGCCAACTATCGCAATTGGTTATATCGCAATTGGTGATTTTACTTTGTAATCAGGATCGTGCTTTTGAACGTATCCCTCTACAACCTCAGTGACAACTTCACTAATATTTCTGTCTTCTTTACCCGATAAAGCCTGAAAGGTTTTTCTGAGTGACTCAGGCATTAGTAACAATATCAAAACTTTAGCTACAGAAGACGAACAACACCAGTATGATCAGAGGATGATACCCACGGAAAGATATTGGTTTGGTATAGTTATCTTTTTCCCAAATGGTTGGAAGAAGAAGACCCCAATTTTGAAAAGTGGAAAGAAAAATTAATGGCTGGAGAGTTTGGACACAGTGAGACTCAAGTCCTGACAGCAGTAGCTAAGGAAATTAGACAGGATGGGGGAGACTTGTGGCAGTCTGATATTGCTGATTTGGCGAGCCCAACTGATATAATTGTGAGTAGTAGGCTAGAACAGCATTTATGTATTCAAGTTACCAGCCTATCTGATCTATCTTCTCAATATAAGTTTGATAAATGGGAAAATACGCTTAAATACTGGGTAATAGAGAGAGGATTATTTTTAAGTTACAATCCTAGTCTAAGTAACTAGACACAAATAAACATAAGTATGTAACAAAATATAAATTACTTGAAACCCTTACAATTGCTTGATTCCCCTTTGCTGCATTCGCCATGATATAGTTAGAAATTTTTCCGCCCACCTACTTGGATGGTTTTGTTCAACAGATAGTTAATATTTCGCTATATAATAGCGATTATTTGTAAGTAGGCGTTTATTTATAATTTAATTTATAGCTGTTTATTTGCATTCACGATTTTCATTAGAGTTAATAATTATAGTAAAAGAAAGACCAACTAACAGCTAAGAGAAGTTCACACAATTTCCGTAACATTTAGGAGAAGGTAGACAGTTGCAGGAAGACTGGATAAATCATGGTATTGACTGTGTAGATTTATATATTGAAAATACAGATAGCGATTGGTTGGAAAGTTGGGTAGATCGTGAGGAGGAACAAGTAATAGAGAGTTATTGACAACTTTGTTAGAAAGTGATGATTCTGTAGCAGTGAAGGTACGCGAGAAGTTGCATAATAAGTCTATTTCAGAAGTTGAAGCTATTCAAGGTTTGGAATATTGTTTGAGTCAATTAACAGAGAATGACAGAATTTTTGTTGCCAAAGACTTTTATTGGGTAGTGTTGTGATCGCAGGAAGTAATCGCAGTTCTAGTGATGAGATGATTGATGAAACTGAGCTATTAGATTTAGCAGAGGATTTGTTGTAGAAGTTGAAGAGAATTCTCAACTAATGCTTTCTCATTCTAAAAAAATAGAATATCTTAACCCAACAATAATATGACATCATCTACACCAGAGAGTTTATCTAAATTTTTTTAATTTTGCCAACAACACATCACCGGAGAAGAACGCGACAAGAACGCAAGGAAGCCCAAACATTTCTCGACCGCTTTTTTCGTACTTTTTTTTGGTCATGAAGGTCCTTTAGAAGCTGGGTTTTTGCGAAGATAGGCTAGAAATAGCAAATACAATTAAAAAACTTTCTGCACTGGAGATAAAATTGCAAAGTCATCGAGTTTTAGATCTGGCTTGTGGTTTGGGTAATTTTCTTTATTTAGCCTGTCAGGGAGTGAAAAGAGTTGAAATATTGTTGTTAGGAAAAACCGCTAACCTGCGGAAGTCAAAAGATAAACAAATGCAGATGAGTTTAGTGACACCTTTGCAATTTTATGGAATGGATACAAATCAGTTTGTGGTGGAGTTTGTAAAGGTGACTTTGATGATAGCACAAAAGGTTGCGACTGATAATTTCCAATTAATAGGACCTGCGTTACCTTTGGATAGTTTAGATATATTATTTGTCAGGGTGCTTTATTTACGCAATGTCTAAAAGCTAACGAAATTATTGTAAATCTGCCTTTTTTGGGTTGTAAAAAATTGAGAATAGAATTAGGAGATGAATATATACATAAGATATATAAAGCTTTTCCACATGACAAAAGGCAGCCTTATTTTTGTGTTTTTTGGTTTAAGAAAGTATGTGATTTATTAGATCAAAAACGTAGGTCAGGATTAGTTGCTAGTAATTCTGTTCCTCAGGGTTCAGGAAAAAAGGCTAGTTTAGCTTATTTATTAATGGTGGTATTATTAATGATGCAATTCTTCTCAAGGATGGTCTGGAGATGCTGCTGTTCATGTAAGTGTTGTTAACTGGGAAAAAGAAGAGCCGAGAAAAAATTTTTAGATAATATTGAGGTTCCGTTTATTTCCTTGTTTCTCATAACTGAAATATCTATTACCTATCCACAAACATTATTAGCGGGACTTAAACAAAAGTTAAGAGTGAAAAGGAGTATAATGGGATTTCGGTATAGCTTTCACGTTAAAAGAAGCTTATGAAAGAAACCACTGCCCCAGCAATGGCACCATGGTTGGAAAAATGGTGCCATTTGATGATGTATTTACTCATGAAGCAGAAAGAAGAGAGTTTAGACATTATTTAGGGGGGTGATTGGGTGAAAATGAGAGAAAAAACCTATTTGAAATGGCAGAGAATGCCCTAGGGGTGACCTACCACCCATTACACCACGTTTCAACTGAAGCACCTTGGTCCAGTTCCCAAGTCAATGACGTCGGTTAGAGATTATGAACAATTGTAGTCAGAGGAGAATCACCAGAGGATTTAGCTTAATAATTCATGATTATGACCATAGAAAAAGGGGGAATCTTAGGGATGGAGTAAGAAGACAATATATTGGAGAAATTGGGAAAAGGGATACTGGAATAGTAGTAGTAAGAACACATCTAATCTATATGATGGCAGTAAAAGCTTACCATTACATATAGAGTTATATCACTACGGTGACTCTTTACCCAAAGGAAAACAAGACCCTCTATTTGAGAATAAACCTGAGTTAGGAATTAAATTAATAGATCTGACCTTAAGCCGTGATTATCAACCAGGAATAGTAATGATAGATCCTGGATATGGACACAATACATCTTTCTTATTAAAGATAGAAAATCGGAATTGAAAGTAGTTAGGAGGATTAGCTAAAAATCTCAAAATCCTTGCCAGTGAGCAAGAGGATAATCCACAAATAATTAGGTTAGATGAATCAGCACAAAGTTTACCCCAAGAGGCTTTTACAGACATTCAACTGGAGTTAGATAAAACCAAAACATTATGGGTAGTAACTAAAGAAGTAGAAATATCAGCCTTAACTGGAAGGGGGAATATTGCTATAGTCATCAAGGCTTCTACTTTCTCTCAAGCAACTGATATGGACTACCTTATTACTAATGTTTCTTCATCAATTGTCACACCCCAATGTATAGTTGATAGATATTCTCAAAGAAATTTGGTATAAGTTGTTTACAGGGAAGTCAAGGGATGGTTAGGACTCAAAGAATATCAAGTTGGAGATAATAGCAGTTGACTGCGCCATTTTATTTTGGTTTTCTGTGCCTACACTTTTATTTTTTGACATCAGTGGACTGGAGGATGAAGACCAAGGTGGGCTAAGAAACCTTTGAATACTTTTACTGCAGCTTTAGAAGCGTTGAGAACAGCCATATCTTTTCTATTTATTGATTGGTTCAACTGTAATCCGGACGTGTTTCCTTGTTATCAAGCTAATTTGGGCTACATTTGGGCTTGATTTTTGTTTACGTCCCGTTAGTAAATAAAGGATTTCCATTTGACGGATGTAAGTTAATAGGAAAACGATTTTTCATATCAGAAAGAGAAGCTAAACAATGGATTACTGCGAATCTAAACAATAAGAAATTTCTCAAGCCCATGATTGACGGGAGAGGTTTAGTCAATCCATTAGAAAAAATAAATTGGGTAATTGATTTTGCGGATATGTCAATTGAAGAAGCTTCTGAGTATCAAGAACCGTTTAACAGAGTTAGAGAGAATGTTAAACCTGAGAGAGAGATAAGAATAAAGAAACTCGTGAAAACTGGTGGTTATTTGAAAGATATAGACCAGCAATGAGAAAGGCTTTAGAAAAGTTGAGAATTTATTTCACTTTACTAAAAATTGCTAAATGGGTGATTTTTACACCTGTGGATATTTCTATATTACCTTGTGAAGCTAATATGGTAATTGCATCAGATAATCTTTCTATTCTGGGTATTCTCACATCTGATTTAGATAGTCTTTGGGTAAAAGCACAAATTTCAGAGGCTATTGATAAAGTAAATGTAAAGGGGAGTAGAAAAGGAATGTTGGAAGGATAGGATACGTAAATGTAGTGTATTTACATAGCTACTGATGGAACGAAAGTCTTACCCCACAGACTTAGCTGATATGGACTGGGAAATCCTGGCCCCATTGATTCCACCAGCCAAAGAAGGAGGGCATCCACCCACAACAGATATGGGTGAAATATGTAATGCCATCTATTATCATTTGAAAGCTGGATGTCAATGAAATATACTTCCAGGTGACTTCCCGCCAAGGTCAACGGTATATAGCTATTACAGGAAATGGCAGGTCCAGGGGATTTGGGAAAAATTCAACCATACATTGGGTGGTCAAGTTCGCTCGAAATTAGGTAAATCAACACAACCTACCGCGTTCGCCGCAGATAGTCAGTCAGTCAACACTGACCAAAAAAAGGGGATGTGTATGGTTTTGACGGATGTAAAAAGGTAAAAGGAAGAAAGGGGCAGACTTTAGTTGGTTGATAGCCTGAGACTTGTGTTGAAAGTTGTTGTTAGTGAAGCGAATGCCCCAGAACGAATACTTGCTGCCTATGCACTAATGGAACTGCTAGAGAAACCCACAGAATTATTGGAAAAAGTCCAAGTTTTATGGGTTGATTCCGGTTATGACGGTGATAAATTTGCACTTGCAGTTTGGTTCATGATTCAAGCTCATGTTGAAGTCATAGGACCTACTGAGCAAGAATTTAAAGTTTTACCACAACCCTGGGTAGTAGAAAGAACATTTGGGTGGTTTAACCAATATCATCGACTAAGCAAGGATTATGAGTGTTTAACACAAATGAGGTAAGGGGCTATATATGCTCTTATGACTAGAATTATGCTACTTCCTCTTCTCTCCTCAACATTTACTTTATAAATCATCTCTCAAGGTCAAAATGTAATACCTGCTACACTAATACAACTTGTTTTGAAACATTCCCATTTCCACAAATAGCAGATATTAAAACAGTAGAAAAAATCCGCGCAAAAGCCGAAGAACTGCATCAATACAGCAAACAACAAATAGAGTCTAAGCAATCGAGAATTACGATATTTTTATATAAAAAATTATTTAATGAACCAAGTAGCCAACTTTATAAACTACATCAAAAATTAGATAAGCTGTTAATGGATGCTTATGAATTTCAACCAGAAGATTATTTTTTAGAAAAACTCCTGATATTGAATTTAGAACTAGCTAAAAAAGAAAAATAGGGAATTAAAATACTAGGACATTGGTCACATAAACTTGGTATAACTTGACAAGTTATACCAAGTTTATGTGAGGCTGCACAGAATTATGAAATCCATTGATCTAACCGTCTTTATCTGTTTTTATTTGCGTTTATCTGCGGTCAATTATTCTTAATATGATACATATTCTATGCAGCTTCTTATGAATTTGGTATTACAATACCTTAGCCAAAATAAAAGGCTACAAAAATTTTGGCAAAATCGGCAAGGTTAAGCACACATAAGCCTTGTCCTTAAAAGCTAGTTTGGAATCTTAAACCCTTATACTGGAGTTAATAGGTTAAAAAACACTTCTAGGAAACCTGGAAGGAATTTTTAAGACTTATTATTTTTGGCAAGCCTCAAAGAAATGGGAGTTAATAGTTCAAGCATCATCAACTCACCCCCCTATTTTGGCGACGGTATTGGTTTTACACACTGCTTTTTCTTCCGTTGCGTCTTTGCGTGAGCCTTTTAAATCTTGAAACAAATATGAAGAAATTTAGGGTGCATCAGCAAAAAACCCAACACACTCTAAAGATTTATGAAGAAACCTACCCCTTAACTTCAGCCAATTCAATCACGCGTCCTTCGTAGTCTTTTACCAAAAAATTCAAAGGCTTCTGATTGCGAATCTTGAACTTCAAACCTCGTGTTTCCACCCGCATTAAAATCAACTCCAAACATTCATGGTCAAAACAAACATGGCGTTGCTGATTTTTAGTACCTATACTCGCACCAGTAATAATGTGGAGTTGAGTATTTTTCTTTAATTGATACCACAACCCATCGTTGGCGTTATTCATCATTTTATTTGACCAACTGGGACTGGTGGACAGATAAAGCGGGTCTATGCCAGTTGCACCAATGGTTTGTTCGTAGTTGTAGTAATAGTGCAAAGGTACTTCTGCTGCTGGCAAATCTAGTAAGCCTTCATACAACTGTCGAGCAATTTCCAAGTCCGACACCATGACAGTATAGACTTTGGGGGCGCTGGTCAGAAACATCCACATTGCACCAGCATAACCTGCCAACAGCATAATCATTATGCCTTGGGTGGAGAACAGGCTATCCAACGGTAAGGAAGGTAAGAAAGAGCCTAAAGTAAAGGGACTAAGCAGGAAAGGTATCAAATTAGCTGCTATAACCATGAATAAACAAAGATTGTATAAGGGAGCCGCTTTTAGTATTCTCGATAAAGACTAAATATTAAGTCCTCTTTTTTAGTTTATCTCATAGTTTGAGGCAGGGAATAGGTATTGGGGACTGGCGAAGATGAAGGGAGATGGGGAAGTAATTTTCCCAATGCCCTATACCCCATGCCCAATTACCCTGTATATTTTAACCACTACTATTTAAAGGCTTGTGCAAATTCCTTCTTTTCCTGAAGCTAATCATCCTCTGGTTAAATCGCTGTTTCATCACACCGACCAGGAATTACTGACTCTGTTTAGGCGCTATCCCGATGATGGTAAATACTTTACGGTCATTTTTTGCCGCTATAGCCCTATAGTTTACACTTTGATTCAACATTCGGCGCGATCGCCTGTCCAGGCAGATTATCTATTTGCGCTCACATGGCGACATATATACTATGAACTCGGTGCACTCTATCTAACTAACCCGGAAACAGGTGAGGATATATTAACCTTGCAAAACTGGTTAATTAACATAACTGCGTTCTGCATTAATGAAATTAAATTACCACCAACAGAGGCAATTCATTATTCACTCAAGGACACTTCACCACCGTTATGGTGTTATATAGAACAGTCATTAGACCAACTACCGTCAATATTACGGTTAATTGTCTTGATGGCTCAAACCTTGCACTGGAGTGAAACACGCATCGCTGCTTATCTGCAAGCTGAAGGCGAAAAGACTTCCCCTGACGAAGTAGCCAATTTTCTCCAAGAAGGTTATCGTATCCTAGAAGACAAATTACCAGCTGATATTCGCGCCATTTACTTAGGTGAAAATGCCGCGTAAGCTTGACTTAGGTATCAATCTGAAATTAGCTATTTTGTACCTAAAAATTTAAACTTTTGCTTACACCTTTTTGAAAAGCCGGAATTTCATGGTTAATTTTTATGAAAAAACTACATTTCTTATCGAATTCTACTATTTTCAGTTTACATGATTCCCTGATTTTACAGCAAGTTCATAAATTGCCAGCGATTATTATTTATACTCTATTATTTACTGCCTCTTCCATACCTACTGGGGCTAATGCCATTGATATTACCAACCAAATCTATAGTCCTTTAAATCATCCTATTGGCAAACGATTAAATGTTAGACAGTTCAGAGAAGAAGCTGATAGGTTACTGTGCCTCGGTAGACAACAATATGCTTCTGGTTCTGTGAATAAAACCATTGAATATGGATTAAAAGCACTAGAAATTTATCACTCTCTTGGTGATATGAACGCACAGGGTTCAACCTATGATTTACTCGCTGGTGCTTATCTAAAATTAGGTAATCTCAAAGATGCTGAAGGTGCTATCCGTCGTCGGTTAGGAATAGCGCGTGATAATAAGGATTTTAAAAATCAGATTTTTGGACTTAATAATCTTGCAACTCTGTTGTTACAAAAAGGCGAGCCAAAAGCCGCTGGAGAAACTATTCAAGATGCTTTAGTGATTGCTCGCAATCTTGATGATATTGAAGGAAAAGGGCTTTCTCTGAGTAATTTAAGCCTGGTATATATAAGATTGGGTGATTATAATCAAGCTGTTAAATTAGCGGAAACTGCTTTATTTTTTCGCCGCCAAACAGGTAATGTTATCGGTGAAATAAATACCCTCAATAACTTAGGTGATTCTTACTTAATGGTGGGAGATTATGGAAATACCATAGGTGCTTATGGGACAGCGATGCGGTTAGCGAAAATGAATTCCTATCGTCGTGACCAACTACGAGCAATTGATGGTTTAGTGACGGCTCATAGTGCTGTTGGTCGTTATGAACGGTGTTTGGAATTACTAGAACAACGGCTTGCAATCGCTAAATTTTTAAATAGTCCCAACGAGGAACTAAAATATTTCGTATCCTCCGGTCAATTGTATGAACAAATCCGTGATTATCCCAAAGCACGTAATTTCTATGAACAGGCGCTTTCACTAGCACGAAAATTAGATGACATTAAACAAGAAGCGAAATTGATGCATAGTCTCAATCAATTGAAAGGAAGTTAACTGTATTAAAGCAGGTGACAGTTAACAGGTAACAGGTGACAGAAGATGGTATGGTCATTAAGTTATATAATGACTAATGAACAATTACTAATGACTAATTCAAGAATACTGAACCGTTTGATTGAATATTCATTGCACTTCTATCTTGGTTAAAATCACTTGTTTCTTGCAATGTTACTTCTAATGTTCCTTTTTCTTGACCAGGTTTAGGTGTGACCATCAAAAATCCGCCATCTTCCCGTTGAAATGTCACAGTTACTGGTGTACTTAAACTTCGTAGAGTCACTCCTGATTTACCTTGTAACTTGCGTGGGGCTGTATCACCAATAACTTGGTAAGTAACGTTTGCCCCTGAATTATTAATTAGCTTGATATTTACTTTGCTATCTGCTAGTGTCATTCTTGCACTGGGATCTTGTCTTTGTTCTGATGCAGGTAGTTGTAAGCTGTTGGATGGGGGAAGAGTTGGTACAGTTTGTACATTATCTCCTGACCGAAATCCGCGTTGAGAACGATTATAAGGCTGTTCACTAAAAATACCGGGATTAGGATTCAGTGCTGATGGTGCTGGTGCTTCACCTCCCACACCCAACCTTACTTGGTATGGTGGTGGAGTAGTAGGGACTGGTAGTAACCCAAGTTGCATGAGTATGAGTGTCAAATCATTGGGAGGACAAACTGCGGGAACTATAACCCGAATATTATAAGGTTCTTCATAAAGAATACCGGGACAAGGGTTAAGTTTAGAAGTTGTTTCTTTTGCCAAAACTGCTTGCGGAATGATTGGTAAGTTCATCAATAATCCACTACAAACAGTGCCAAATAATTTCATATATTTAGGAAAATCCATTATTTTTACTCCTCTTGTGAAAATATTCAGAATTGGGAATAGGGTGTAGGTTGTAGGTAAATCATTTTCTCCTTGTTACCTGTTCCCTACCACCTAATTACGCCTCTTCCCACATTTGATGAATTCTATCAGGTAGCCAGGTAAAAATTTCTTGAATTCGTTCTGCTGATAATTCATCTTTGGTGGTATAAAATACAGCTTTAACTACTTGTTCTACATCTACATTTGGTGGTATTCCTCCTTCATTTGCAACTCGTAATAAAAAGCGAGCGCTATCAATTGCTCTGAAAATTCCTGTTGGTTGTAAAGGTGGACAGAGTCGACTTAAAAATGCCACAATTGGGTTGGTATCATGCCACAAATCGGCAATTTCTACTAGTTGTAGGGATTTATCTCTAGTTATTTCTGCTTTTATTTCTGCTTATTCATGGAGTTCCGCTTCCACTCTGTAAGCAGCTTCAGTTCTCATTAAATCCCCCATGACTCGGAAAAATACTTCTGTTAAATCCCTCACATCGAAAATATCTATCAACCCACTTTTAGCCATTACTTTGTCTAAAAACGGCAAATTTTTATCAGCAATAGCTACTGATGGTTTTGTTTCTGAAAATTGGGGCTGATTAACTTCTAATTTCTCTAATAGATTCTGGACTTTTTCGGTTATTTCTGCTTTTTTGAAAGTGATCAAATGTGGTAAAGGTCCATCCCGTGCGCTATAATTGTTGGCAATTCGCAGGTCAATTTCCTGGGGGTGAATCAAATCAGGAAGATATTCTTGTGTTGCATAGGTATTACCTGTAAACTCAGCATTGATATAATGACTTTGATTTAAGTAATCTAAGTGTCCTAAAAATTCACCTATAGTGATTTGATGTCCGGGAAAATCACTTTGATGAAAGTGAACTTCATGCATTCCCCTGCCAGTTTCTTTAATTTTATTTAGTAAAGTGTAAGTAATATCTTGTCTCATGGTATTTGGCATCTGTCCTGAAACCTAATGTTGTAATTTTTTCATCTTTAACTAAGTAGGAAGGCACAAAAAAACCGTAGACGCGCAGTGGCTTGTCGGAGATTAGTTAGTATGTAACGAAAAATAAAATTGACCAAAACCTCTTCCCTATTGCCTTTTACTTCTTGCCTTGTCATAACGACAGTTTTTAACAACCACCTACTTAATATCTACACTAATAAGTCAATATATTTGTCTCCCTCTACCACAGGAAACAAATGTTGAATAAATGTTTAACTATTAATTTAATACTCAAGAGTGATGGGTAAAATCACGGTAAAAGTAGTACCTTTACTAAAGATACTTTCTACTTGGATTTGTCCTTGATGATGTTCAACAATTGCCTGTGCGATCGCCAGTCCCAATCCTGAACTAGTTGTAGTTTCGCGACTTTGATGAGTTCGCGCTGGATCTACACGATAAAATCTATCAAACAATCGTGGTAATGATTCTGGAGGTATACCAACTCCCGTATCACTGATTTTAACTTCCAAACAAGCCACACCATAACGCACACCAGAAACCCGTGCTAACTCAACCTGCACTTTTCCCTGAGTTGGTGTATAATGCAAAGCATTACCAATCAAATTTGTACATAACCGCACCAATTGGTCCCAGTTTCCCATCAAAGTAAACCAATTGTCTTGTAATTCTGGGTCAAGTTCTAAGGAAGGATCAACCAAGTTGAGAGTTAAGGTAATTTCTTTTTCTTTAGCTACCAGTTGTTGTTCTTCCACAACTTCCATTAGCAAAGCATCAAGGGGACAAGTTGAAAAAACTTCTTGGCCAATTTCACTATCTTGTCGTGCTAAAAATAATAAATCATTTACCAATTTACCCAAACGCTTGGTTAATCTTTCTACTAATTTTAATTGTTGCTGATAATGAGCAACACTGCTGGTTTCTAAGTCTAAATCAGCCAGTGCAACTTGGACATTAGTTTGAATCAAAGCAATGGGACTTCTCAGTTCATGGGAAGCATCAGCTGTAAATTGCTTGAGACGTTCGTAAGACTCTCCCACTGGTTCCATAGCTTTCCCAGACAGAAACCAACCACTCGCAGCTACTGACAACACCATTAACCAAATTCCTAAAGCCAAATCGAAAATCAACTGACGACTGGGTTTGGTGACTTCAAACCAAGGATGACTCACGCGCAGATATCCTAAAACCTGTCTTCCCATTTCTACCCGATGGGTAACTTGTCGCAGTAGCAGTTCTGAGTCTCCCCATCCCCCCAATCTCACCACACGAACAGTTTCACCTGTATTTCCATGAATAGGAATATTTATAGGTTCGGAAAAAGTTGACCACCATAATTCACCAGTGGGGCTAAACCATTCTAGGTCAATGCGATCGTCTTCTGCTGTATGAGAATTATTACGAAAACTCGCTTCTACATTCACGCGGAGTTTATCAGGTTGGAAGTTAACAGGTTCAATTACCAATGAACGCTCTACTACTTCGACTACATGATTTAATGTATCATCAACTCGTTCAATTAGCGTATTGCGAACATATAAATAAACCCCAGTGGCAAATAAGAGTAGTAAAATAGCAGTAACAGCAGTGTACCAAAGAGCAAGACGACGACGAGTAGCTTGGAACATTATTTCCGTATTGTTTGTTAAATATCTCTTAACCAAAACTCACTATATTAACTAGACAGGTCCGAAAATTCACAAAGGAGTCTGTGTCTGGCTTTCCATAGTGTTAAGATGAGGAAAGAGCGAAGAAAAGAATCAGGTTTGGGAATAGTTAATGATAGGAACTATCCATGAAGATATTGATGACAAATTCATAACTGACCTCATATCCATAACATTTATGAAATGGGCAAAACTAATGAACTAATTCCTAATATAATGTGACTAAACCACAAATACTTAGTAAGAATTACTTGTGAGTAAATTGGGGAATTCAGGGGAAATGCCTGTTGAGGTACCCGGAATATTTTTACAAGTCTAATGACCTATTCAATAAAAATACCCTTGGTGAAAAACTCTTTGTTTCCTACCTTTGATTCTAAGGTTAATTCTCCTTTAAGTGGTTTCTTATAAGGTGTGCTAATATTCCTTCCTCCTTGATATGCTTTATCTCCTTCAAACATGTGGTTGTTATGGAACTTTTCTTGTTGCTCTCGAAATAAGCTAATATCACTGGTTGGGCCTTTTTCTCCTACTTCTATATCAACAATATCTTTTCCTTCTGGAGCTAATATCACTGGTTGGTCCTTTTTCTCCTACTTCTACATCAACAATATCTTTTCCTTCTGGTAAGTTGACAAACTGATTTTTAAATCTGTGCTGCTTGTTCTTACCTGGAAAATACTCTTTTGCTCCTGATGATCTCAATGCCTTCCTCATTGCTGTTCCATGCTCTCCACTATTAAGTTAAACTCCGTCAGTAGTTCTATCGCGATGGCATAGTCGCTATCATGTTTTTCTACTTGTTCAAGGAGACTAGCATGGAAAAGATTTCGTAATATTTCTAGCCAGTAATGAAATGTGTCTTTTGCTTCCGTTGTTAATATACCGAAATGCAGACCTAAAACCTCAAATATTGGCATTTTCCTCCAATAGCACAAGCATAGACATACCTGTTATTTTATCTCTAGTTTCCCTTGCCCCTTCCTCCTTTCTGATTTATACCTATCTTTTTACTTTCTATGTCACCTTGAAGTTTTTTATGCTACATTCCAGGTTGGGCTAACAAGTCTTGAAACTGATGGTTAGTTATTCCCAGTATTTGTTTTCTACGATGTGGATATTCTTGAATATAGTTAATTTAGTGGATTTTTCCTTTTGGTAGACGGTCAGAATTCCCTTCTACCATTTTTTGCACACCAAGTTAATTTTCCTGACAGGTCTACTACATCTTCTCCAGTTTGCTGCGCGATATCTACTAGCCTCTAAAGTAATCATGCCAAAATCCAAAAAGACTAACCCTGCCATTAATTTAAGTGATGCACAATACTATATAAACCGAGAGTTAAGCTGGTTACAGTTTAATAGTAGAGTATTACATGAGGCTTGTGATGAAAGAACTCCCCTACTAGAACGCCTCAAATTTTTAGCTATTTTCAGTTCTAACTTGGATGAGTTCTTTATGGTGCGGGTGGCAGCCTTAAAGCAACAGGTAGAAGCAAAAGTAAATCTCTTAACTCCCGACGGTCGGACACCACAACAACAATTAGATGATATTCGGTCGTACCTCAATCCAGTAGTTACAAAACATAACGAACAGTTTGAGCGAGTTTTACAGCCATTGTTGCTTAATCAGGGAATTTACATTTTAGATTACATAGAACTGAATTCAAAACAACGCAGTTATCTGGATCATTATTTTAAAGAACAAATCTTTCCGGTTCTAACTCCTCTTGCTGTTGATCCTAGTCATCCTTTTCCTTACATTTCTAATCTCAGTTTGAATTTGGCTGTTGTCGTGAAGAATCCAGAGACTGAAGAAGAATTTTTTGCCAGAGTCAAAGTTCCCAGTGTTTTACCACGATTTTTACCGTTACCGTCGGAATTAGGACTTCAAAACAACGGTAAACCTGTGTATTGGACAGGTATACCTTTGGAACAAGCGATCGCACACAATCTAGAGTACCTGTTTCCAGGGATGAATATACAAGAATGTCACCCCTTCCGCATTACTCGTGATGCTGACCTAGAACTGGAAGAAGACGAAGCCGATGATTTGTTATTAGCCATTGAACAAGAACTCCGCAAACGTCGCATGGGTGGGACTCCCGTCAGGTTAGAAATTAAATCCCAAACACCAGAAGTATTACGTTGTCGGTTGTTGCAAGATTTGGAACTAACGGAAAACGATATTTATCAAGTCGATGGTTTATTGGGACTGCGAGACTTGATGTATTTTATGGCCTTACCATTATCAGCACTCAAAGAACTACCACGTCAATCTGTTGTTCCTTACCGTTTACAACGTCTCAGAGAACCAAACATAGATCCCGATTTATTGGAACTAGAAGAAGGGAAAGACTTCTTTTCTATTATTCGAGAAAAAGACCTCTTAGTACATCATCCTTATCAATCATTTTCTGGCACAGTCGAACGGTTTATTACTCATGCCGCTTGGGATCCAAATGTATTAGCTATTAAAATGACTCTCTACCGGACTTCTGGTGATTCACCCATAGTTAATGCTTTAATTGCTGCGGCTGAAAATGGTAAACAGGTGTCTGTTCTAGTAGAATTAAAAGCCCGATTTGATGAGGAAAATAATATTTATTGGGCCAGACGTTTAGAAAAAGTTGGTGTTCATGTTGTTTATGGTTTAGTCGGACTCAAAACCCATAGTAAAATCGTATTAGTAGTGCGACGAGAAAAAGACCGGATACGCCGTTATGTCCATATTGGGACCGGAAATTATAACCCGAAAACAGCACGATTATATACAGATTTAGGTTTGTTGAGTTGTCGTGAAGAATTAGGTGCAGATTTAACAGATCTGTTTAACTTCTTAACCGGATATTCTCTGCAAAAATCTTATCGAGAAATATTAGTTGCACCTGTGAATATGCGTGATTGCTTTCTGGGATTAATCAAGCGAGAAATCGAAAATGTTAAAAACGGATTTTCCGGCCGTATCGTTGCCAAAATGAACGCCCTAGTCGATCCCGAAATTATCGCTGCCCTATATGATGCCTCCCGTACTGGTGTGCAGATTGACCTGATTATCAGGGGTATATGCTGCTTGCGTCCTGGACTCAAAGACATCAGTGAAAATATTCGTGTCATCAGCATTATTGGCCGATTTCTAGAACATTCCCGCATTTTTTACTTCTACAATAATACTCAAGAAGAAATATATATTGGCAGTGCTGACTGGATGCGTCGTAATCTAGATCGTCGAGTGGAAGTTACCACTCCCATCAAAGACCAAGATATTGCCAAAGATTTGCAAGAAATCCTGGGAATTATGTTAGCTGATAACCGTCAAGCCTGGGAACTACAGTCTGATGGGAGTTATATTCAAAGACGACCCTGCGATAATTGTCCAGAAGCCAATTCCCAAAAAACTTTCATGTCTATGGCATTACGTTCTACAAACATGACTTAAATTTTGAGGACTTTAAAAAATTTGACTAAGTAGGTAAACACAAATAAATATAACTATGTAACAAAATGTAAATCAGTAAATAACTTGAAACCTTTGGGATTGCTTGATTCCCCTTTGCTGCATTCGCTATGACATAGTTATAAATTTTTCCGCCCACCTACTTATACCTTAAAAAGGGTATCAACTTATATTGTCTTATCAATACCTTGGCCAAGTTACGAGGATTAAACGGCTGTAGAAGCATTATGAATACGACCAAGAGAGGTAAGCTTGGCAAAAATCTGGGCTAATAAAATAGGGTCTGGCGGTTGCGGAAGCATTTTTAATATTTCACGAACATATTGAAAACCACGACAGTAAGCCTTCACATCAACAATGCCAGCACCAGAATTATCTTGACGAAACTGAGCTAGAAGATAATGGGACAAATTAACCATGAAAAAAGAAAGATTAGCAGCATTACTCACCACAGTTTGACCCAGATTCATAAAATCTTCCAATCCCCAAAACTCCTTAGCATCCCGAAAATTAAATTCGATTTGGAAACGAAGTTCGTAGTAGTCGATTATTTTCTCATATGATAAAGAATGGTCACTAGAAAACAGAATTATGTGACTGCGAGTATTAGTTTTCAGATTTGTTTTCAACAAAATAACTACATTCAGGGATTGGGGAAATTCTTTGTGGCATAAGGTGGCTTGCTAAGTATCGGTTTGGATATCCTCTTCAATACTAGTGTGACGCAAATATGCCCCAGGAATATTACACCAGTCCAACTTCTCTCCGTATTTACGACGCGAAAGATGATGAGGATCAGCATTGTGGTAAGGTATATATAACGCTGAATCGTGGCGTAAGTTGGAAATTATGTGCAAGTTTACCTGCCGAGCCATCTGCAAAGCATTATTATTTCCAAAGTGACCGTCTAAAGCTAAGTATGTGAGGGGAATAAAGTTAGCTATTAACTGAAATAGCTCTTTAATCATCTTCTCTATTCTGATACCAATTCTCTATGAGGCTGCACAGAATAAAGCTTGGTGAAACAGAGCTGCAAGGATGAAATCATAACTGGTCAAAGAGGAGATGACCTCAGAAGATAATTGAGCTAATTCATTTTGAACTCCTTGACGCAATTGGTCGAGATGTGAGAGACTTTCACCTTTGAACTGACGTTTAATAAACTGCCATAATCGCTCCATGGGGTTAAGTTGAGGAGAGTGAGATGGTTGAAAAATGGGAATAATATTTTCAGGGCAAGACAGTGCCAAAGCTTGGTGTGCAGAAGCTTGATCCATCTGCATCAATGCCATATCAGAACCTAATTCTTGAGATAGGACATCCAAGAATTTCTGAAAATTCTCACTGTTTAGATGAGGATATTCCTGACAAAAATGCCATCCAGAGGTGGGTTCAATAACTCCATAAAGCCAAAATGCTTTTCGTGGCCACTGCACCCTCACTACAGGTTTAACACCACGAGCCGTAATCACTCACTCCTCCAGTTTCGGTCTTCAAACCTAATCTGGTTTCATCCTGGCACAGGTAACTCAGTCGTTTTCCCCCACCCAATAGTTTCTCTAAAGCTACCAAGGCAAGGGGGATGTTTTCTTAAAAAGGTTTATAGCTTGCTCATCTTGTGATGAGCTGATGGGTCGAGGTACTTTCAATTTTGCCCCTAGTTTGTAGGGCACTAAACTGTAAACTGTCTTGTATTTGACTTGGACGTGCCATTCTTGCTCTAGCCATTCCACAATTTGCCTATAACTGCTAAACCCTTAGGGGGATTCTAACTTTGATATTAGTTGTGATAGCATTTCACCTTGTATTAAAGGAGTTGCCCCAGGCGCAGTTTTTACCTCTCAAAGAGAAGATAGTCCTCCTTTTCCATACCTTTGTAACCATCCTGTTATTGTTGACCCATCTCTGCCCAATCTTCGGCTCACTTCTTGATGCTGGGTTACTTGTTCTGTTTTTATCCACCACAGCATTTGTAAACGTTCTTTGTCTAATGCTGTCCGCGCATTTTTCAGGCTTTTTGACAAATACTCAGCACTTTCTTGAACTTCTAGATTGAAAGGGCGTGCCATTGCTTCCTCATGACTCTTTATCTTCTATGTTCTTTATTCTACAGTTCTATCTACACTCATTTAGACTTGGTATGAGTAATTCTGATGTGAAAATCACTTCTGTTTGATTTTGATTTTTACTTCCTTTTGGTCGTCCTCTTCCCCGTTTATCTTGAGATTTTTTTTCTGGGCTTGATGAGCCACTACTTTTTTTTACATCGCTCTTGATTATCTGTTCTATCTAAATTGGAAATGACTGTCTTTTTTCCACACTTACTAATGAGAATGTAAAGAAACATAGTCCTGATACTGGTTTGCTCAATAGACTAGATTAGAATCTATCTAACCCATATGTTTTTTTACCTGCTTTAGTGATTACTCCCTCGTCTCCTGCCAGCAAATAAACATCATTTGGGCAAAACAAATGCCGAGGAAAAAATACCCAAAACACTGTTGCCCAAGGTATGACTATGTGAAAGAATCTCCTCACTGTTCGATAACTACCTCCCATGGCTGCCCAACGGGAGATTCCCAACATCGTTACTCGTCCGTTCATGGCTCACATGGCCACCATGATCCTGCTCAACTGCCGCATCGTCGTCACTTTTATCTCTGGTAGCAGGCATTGCAATAGTGTTAGTATGTCGAACATGAGCTGTGTGTGGCTTTCGAGTTGTTATTTTGGAAGACTATAACTCTACTATATCAGCCCTCTCTCTTCATACTCTTTTTTTTGGCTAAGGTATTGTTTATAAAATATAAAAAGTTATTTTTTGGTGCAACCTGAATCATGACTTCATCATTACTTCATAATAGAAATGCTATTATTCCCCCTCAAGGTAGAGTCAAAACTGGCACTTCTTCCCATAGACTATAAAAGCTCTTAGATGTAGTATTTTGTAGCTGGGAATGTTAATGTTGTCCTGTGAGTCTTTTTCCTTGCGCGTTCTATTAGTTGATGATCATGAGCTAACTCGCTTAAGCTTACAACTAGTTTTTTCTTGCCAAGAAAATATCCAAGTCGTAGGTTTAGCTAGTAATGGTCAAGAAGCCATAGAAATGGTCAAAAGTTCCCAGCCTGATGTCATTGTTTTGGATTTACATATGCCAGTTATGGATGGTTGGTGTGCATCACGTTATATTAAATCCATATCTCCCAATACTCAGATCTTGGCTTATTCTTCAATAGAGGATCATTATTTACAGCAGACCAAAGCAATGCATAATTTTGATGACGTTTGCAAAAAAGATGCTCCCACAAATGAACTTATTGCTTTAGTTAGACAACTAGGCCAACGTGCTGCCAACAATTCATCTGTAGGATGAGAAATTATCCACTTTGAATTTTTGACAGTATTTTAGATTTTAGATTGAGTTTTAGTGCTGATTATTGAATTATTACTGTATATTTTTATTGACTTGAATCACCCAGCTATATCTATATTCTGGGTGAAAGGAAATTTACATCACAGCAAATATCGTCAGCTTAACAGCAAAATTACGGTTTGCCGACGTAATTTTTAGCTCATAATTTGAACGGCTTACTATCTGCTTGGGGAATTATGCGTTTAAATTCGTCAATTAAATCATCTAATTCTTCCAAAGCTTGATTGACATCAACTCTCAACGTTCCCAGGTTTGGTTGTTCCAGTAGACTCAGCAAGTAGTCACGCTTGGTTTGTACTGATGAAATTCTTTCTTTGATGGTTTGTAGTTCCATTGTTGTATTCCCAATCTTTAACTATCTTCAATTAAAGTTAACGCAAAATGGGCTCAGGCTGATAGCGCATCTTGGCATAAGCCATTGATAATAAAACTAAGATGTTAAGAACTTATACTCACCTCAGATCATGCTAGGCAAGATTTCTTTGGGAACACTCGGTTTAACTGTCGGTGGCATATTAATCATAGTCGGTTTTATCGCCTATGCTGTGGAGAACGCTACTCTCAACCTCGTGGGATTTTTCTATGGCTTTCCTCTTTTCTTGGGAGGTTTAGCACTCAAGGCCAATGAACTCAAGCCTATACCCTTTAGTCAAAGGACCACACCATCAATATTGGATCTCAGAAAACAGCAAGCGACTGTAACTCAAAACAAAATCCGCACGGACATTACACGCTTTTGCTATGGTCAGGAAGCACATTTAGATCGGGCGCTTGCTTATCTGGGTTTGAGTCCTAGCGATGAAAAAAGACCCATAGTAACTGGGTTAAGAGAAACAGAACTTAATGGTGCTTATTCCTTAATTTTAGAATTTGATTCCCCTCTAATTCCCATAGATATTTGGCAGCAAAAACATGCAAAAATGACTAAATATTTTGCTCCTAATGTTGAAGTAAAAATTACACAGCCCGCTGAAAATAGAATTGAACTGGAGTTAATTAAAACTCAATAGGAATTTCTAGTGATTGATGATTGGTAATTGGTAATTGGTAATTGGAGAAGAGAAAAAACCATTACCCATTACCCAATTCTTTATTTTTCTAACCGCACTGCATACCACTGTAGATATTTACCAGGTCCCACATCTAAGTCACAACTGCTATCAACTAAATATTGTGCTTGTTCTGATACTAATTTAAGTTTCTGCACATCAGGAGGCAAGTCATCAAATGGCAGTTGCTGTAAAACATTTTCCAATTTTTCTAATAACTCTGATAATGTCAAAAATTGTTCTGTTTGGTTTGTTTCTAGAACAAGAAAGTGATCCTGTTGATACATTAATAGATTTGGCATTTTTCAATCCATTTATTAAAGGACAATTAAATTTACTTGTGTGCTGGAAGTCAGAAATCAGGAATCAGGGGAAGAATCAGAACTGACAACTGACCTAATTAAGATGGATAAACTGGTAAAGTAAAATGAAACCATGCTCCACCGTGAGGTCCAGAGTCTACCCAAATTTGACCATAGTGTGCTCTGACAATGCGTTGACATAAAGCCAGGCCAATTCCGTAACCATCTGTTCCTTCATCTCGTTGTAGACGGAAATGATTTTCAAAGATGCGATCGCGGTTTTCCTGAGGAATACCAGGTCCAGTATCACCAATGGTAAATTGGACTTTTTGGGTAGTACGGTGCAGTGCAGCCAAACTGATGATGCCGTCACCAGGTGTATATTTAATAGCATTATCTAAAAGATTTACCAAGACTTGGCGAATGCGTTCTGGATCTGCATATACACGGGGTAAATCATTGGGAATATCTGTTTCTATTTTTTGTGATTTAGCAATGTAGCGATCGCGCAATTCTTCCAAAACCTCCAAACTAAGTTTACCTAATTCCAGCTTTTGCGGAACAATGGGAAACTCCGTGTCATGACCACGACCAACTTGTAACAAGTCAGCTATCATTCGATCAATTATTCGCGTTTGATTCCGGGCTTGTTTTAATAATTGGGCTGTCATCGCTGGTTTGAGGCGCTGAAATTCTCCCACTTCTACATTGTAGTTAGATTGCAGAGTTTCTATAGCTATAGCCGTAGCTGTCAAAGGATTGCGGAGGTCATGTGCTAACATTGACATCACTCGATCTTTAAATTGTAGCTGTTCTTGAAGTTTCTCTTTTTCCTGCTTCAAGTGAAAAATTTCATCCGAAAGCCTAATCAACTCGGCAGAAACAGCTACAGAACGGATTGTAGACTGAGGAGATGTTCCCCGCCCATCCTCTTCTATACGTTCTTGCAAATCTTCCTGTAACTTTAAGAAAGCATCTACAGCCGTTTGCCATCGAGGCCACCAGTTTTTCAATTCGGCTATGATATTACTGCCAGCTAGAGTTTGCTGGGGTTCAGGATGAATTTTGATTAAAGCAGGCGTGGCTATTAATTTAAAATGTTCCGCCAAATATGGTTGTTGCCCAACATCAATCATTTGAAGTTCAAAACTATACTGAGCCTCTAATTCTTTTAAATACGCGCGTATTCGCTGTACCTGTTGGCGGGACTTTGGCCGTCCATCGACAAACAACAGCAGCTGGAGTGGGGCTTCAGAATAGATCGGCTGATCCTGGGAAACTTTCATGTAATCGTGTTTCAACACTGGTAACAACCTGGCAACGCTTTCTTTGAAACTAAGAGTATGGCTTGCGCCTCTCTCCGCAGTTCAGGAATTTAGGAGTGAAAAAAGAATAAACCCTTAAGCATCAACATCAAAAGCCATTGAATTAGTTTCTCCAATCTGCAACGGAGGCGAGAGTATTACCCGTTACCCACTTTGCAGAAAGTAAAAGAAACTGACAGTTCTTGATAGTTGTTGTTTTCTTCCAATTTAATATCTATTTTAGATTTTCATCCTCCTATTCTGATCTGCATTTCTGAAATGAAAAAAATCTTTTTGGGACTTTTGGTCCCTTTTCCACTAATTTCCACCCCTAGCTTCACCTCAGCTATGGAATATAAGTCTCCATTTCCACTAAGTCAAAATTCGGCTTCAGCACAAGAAACCGATAGATTTCATACCATGGTAACGAGGCTAGTACAGCAGCAGATTTATTTAATTGCGCGACTTGAGTAAGCACTTAGCAACCCAGACCCCAAAAAAATTAGAGCCGTTCGGGGGCAATTAACTATTAATACTTATTCTGTAGAAAGTTTTCTCAAACGTCAGTACCCAAATCCCAAAACTTTGTGTACTGCAAAAGGAGAGGTTTATCAACAGTCTTCTTTACCTGTGCAGTTAACTGAGTCCCAATCACAAATTTACTGCTCTTTGTACACTTCTAACCAGGAATTATTGAAGTTATCCCCGATTATAGATCACTTATTGTCTCGACGAGGTTAGTTAGCCTTGGTTAGACCTCTACCTTTAGTTTCTGGACAATGAAAGTGAGATCCGGTACTTTCCGTTCCACCAATTCAGCGTCCTGATCTTGGAAAAGTGGCCACACCTTTTATCAGTAGACAACCAAATATCACTTCATACTATGTAGCACCCATCCAACTAGCTATTGGTGTACCAGAAGAGATTATTTTTACTCTCAAAACTGCTGATCAAATGTTGAAAGCAGTCCAACTAGCATTTTCCCAAAATACTAAATTTATCAATCCTCAAACAGACGCAGCCATACTTGAGCGATTTGCTTACGACATTGATCCCTAAGAAAAACAAATCTATACTCAGTTTTCAGCATTGCCTTACACGGGAATTTTTCGAAAATACCTGATTCAACCTACCGTCATTAGCCTAATACTCTCCAAAATAGATTACTACCAAGTGTTAGTAAGCGTTATCCTTTTCCTGTTGTGGGTGAGGTTAAAGGTGATTTAACTCCCAGTTAAGCACTAAAAATGATTGGTGATAAGTTTCAATTAAGCCATCGAGGAATAGATTATGGCTTCATGATAGATGTGGGTGAAAGATACCCTTAGAAAAATTGGAAGGTCGGTTACAAGGCGTTTCTACACCTACTGGAGATTTTTCCCGTAATTACCAGGCGCCAAAATAGTTAAAAGCCTTACAAATAGACAGACTGGAGATTTTTAACTGGTCAAGATTAGAACTGGTCACAAAATCCAATATTGTTGGCGGGTCTAAAAGCTAAGTTCAATCATACCTAATATTAGTGGGGATTTAGTGCGAGCGCACCAATTCCAACTCCCAAAAATAATCTTAAATCCTCAACCCATTTCCGCACAATATAGCCGTATTAAGCAGCAATTAGGACAAATGATAGTGCGTAGCCGTCCAGATGGCAGCTACACCATTCTGTGGTGAGTCCTCAACCAATTACCAGCACCAGAAATTGAAGATTTAGACAAAAAATATGTGCAGTAGGGGAGAAGAGGGACAGAGGGGCATGGCAACTGATAACTGATAACTGAAATGCTAGGGTAGGAAATGAAACTAGATTTATAATTTCCTGTGTTGTCTTCTAAACGTCCAGCTATCTTTCTGAGTATGGCTGTTTTATTATCTTCCTTAACAGCCTGTTCTAACAGTCCTGCATCCAAAAATTTGGAACAGTCTTTAGCAGCAGATCCCCTGCTGCAAAATAACCCTACAGTTTTCGGACAAGCTAAGAATAAAGAAATCTCAACCACACCTACAGTTCAGTTACCTACAGATTTTCCTCAAGAAGTTCCTATATATCCCAATGCTACATTACAAGAAGTCAAACCTGCTAACAACTCAGAAAACTCAGAACCAAAAACTATAACTCGCTGGCAAAGTTCTGACCCCACCAATTTTATCACTAGCTTTTACCGAAGTCAGTTTCAAAACCAAAACTGGCAGATTTTACAACAACCAAAAGATGATACGGAAGGTATTTTTGAAGTAAAGCAAAATAATTTACTTTTAAAAGTAACAATTCGACCAAAATCAGTTACTAACGTGACACCCAATCAAGCTCAAACTACAACTGAATTATTAATTGAATACTTAGCTAATGAAATTGCCATCAATCAACCTACCATTAATCAACCTGATTTAAATCAAAATTCAAATCCAAACTCCAGTGAAGTTGCCCAACCACCTAATCCACAGTTTATTGGACCTATCATACCCAATGCAAATGTAGTCCAACAACCAGTTATCCCAAAAAACACATCTGAACCTCAAGAATTTAGTGACCTAAATCAAGCACCAGCAGAATGGCGAAAACAGATTCAAGATTTGGCAACATTGGGTGTATTGTCAATAGAACCAGAGCAAACTCAACCCAACTCTAATTCTAGAAATAACCAATTCCAACCTAATAAAATCATTACCCGCAGAGAATATGCTCGTTGGCTAGTTGCTGCTAATAATACCATGTATGCTAATAATCCTGGTAAACAAATTCGTCTAGCATCAGGAAATGATCAACCTGCTTTTAGAGATGTTTTACCTAAAGATCCTGATTTTCTCACAGTTCAAGGATTAGCAGAAGCAGGATTAATTCCCAGTTCTTTATCTGGAGATACGACAGCAGTTTTATTTCGTCCTGATGCACCCCTAACAAGAGAACAATTGTTATTGTGGAAAGTCCCATTAGATACTCGTCAAGCCTTACCTGCTGCTAACTTAGAAGCCGTCAAGCAAACCTGGGGTTTCCAAGATACAGAAAAAATTGACCCTAAAGCACTAAGAGCAATTTTGGCTGATTTCCAAGGTGCTCAACAATCAAATATTCGTCGGGTGTTTGGGTATACAACATTATTTCAACCCAAAAAAGCTGTAACTCGTGCTGAAGCTGGTGCGGCTTTGTCATATTTCGGTATTCAGAGTGAGGGAATTTCAGCAACCGAGGCTTTGAAATTAAAGGTGTAAAAACAAACTATACCAAGCGGTTATAAACGTGTCCTCACGACTGTGAATTGCTGGATAAAAAATGTCAAACAGACTATTTTCGACTACAAGTTTTTGATATCTACAGCTTGATGCGGCTTGCAATTTAATAATGTACCAATCGAAATAAGGCTAAACTTTTGCGTTAGCAGCTTAGGGACTGTTGGGTCTGGGGGGGTTCGGTGTAACAGGAGTTATTAAACGTCAACAAAAGACTCTTAATTCAACAAATCTGGTTCTTGCTGCACAATCATCTCGTACAACGCTTGAAAGCTAAACCAACCCAATTCATGAGAACTTACCTGAGAGTGGGTTAAGCTTGCATACTCTGGTTGGATAGGATCGCGTTTCCCTGCAGCTTCAGGTAGTAATTGTGCTTGACAAGAACGCTCCATTGTAATGAACCACCAAGCTGCCTCATCAACTGTTTTCCCTACTGTGAGTAAGCCGTGGTTCTGGAGAATAATGGCTTTGTTTTTACCTAACGTTTGGGAAATACGTTCACCTTCTTTTGGGTCGAGAACGACACCTGTGTAGTCTGCAAATAGGCTGTGGTCTTGCTAGAAAGCGCAAGCATCTTGGGTAATGGGATCAAGGAGACGACCAAGGGTAGACCAACTTTTTCCGTACCATAGAATGGGTATGGGCAGTAGCTATTACATCAGTACGGGCGGTATGAACTTGAGAATGAATAGCAAAAGCTGCCCGATTTACTGGGCTATCACCATAAATTACTTCACCATTCTGGTTAACTAAAATCAGGTTGCTAACTCGAATTAAACCAAAATGGACACCAAGGGTATTAACCCGAAAGTGTTCTGGGTTTTCTGGATCGTGGGCAGTAATGTGACCAGCAATACCTTCCTCAGAACCAAACCGGGAAAATAGACGGCATACTGCTGCTAGACACTGCTGAAGATATAGCCGTTATTCTGCAACAGAATTACAGGTTGGTATTTGGAGAATATTTTTCCTTGGTTGAGATATAACTTATATATGATTCGTATGTTTAATGGAAAGTGGACTATACACAACAGAATTATGAGTCAGGTGTACAAAAGGCTTTACACGCAGCTTTGAAACTAGATAGTGTACTTCATTTATTCTGATATCTGATGTAAGTGTATATATAACTTAAGATATTAATAGCACTGATACGTCTCAAATCTACAATCATATAAATGTGGAATTACGAACAGTTATTTAATAATATTGGAGAATTAGTAATGTACCATTCGCCTAGTGGTGTAGAAACAGAAATTAACGAATTTTTGTTTTTACGATTTACAGGCTTGGGGGTTCAGGTATAGTGTGATCGCGCCGATAATATTATCGCCAAAATCCCCGGAAAAACCCACAGACCGAGCACTCGCCTCTGGTGCTGCGCCCCTGGCAATCGCTATCACTGCCCACAAACATGAAATTGGTACAATTGTGAAAAGCATCGGTGAAGCTGGTAAATTCGAAGTTTGCAAATTAGGTGATGCTTATCCTTGAATTTATGCAATACATTAGCTAAAATAAAAGCCTACAAAATTTTTGCCGATTTTACCAAAATTAAACACACATAAGCGTTTCGTTTAAAAGGCAGTGTGGAATCTCAAACCCTTATACTGCATTTAATACGTTAGGAAACCTGGAAGGAATTTTCAAGACTTATTGGTTTTGCCAAGCCTCAAGGAAATTGGAGTTAATGCTTAAAGTATCATCAACTCACCCTCCTATTTTGGCGACTTTATTGTTTATGGTAAGGGAGTTGTTGATTTACTTGGGGATAAAGAAACGATTAGCAGTATTCTCAGCTTTGGTTCGCGCCACGTTTCCCATGAATCACCCCAAAAATTTCAGGAATACTGGGATAGCTTTTAATTAATTCAAAGCCGTTTTCAACTTCTTTATAGGAATTGACTTTCACTTCTCTAAACCCTTCTTTGGGAAGAGTTCAATATCTAACTGTTAGTTCTTGATATAAATCGAAACTTCCTGTACCTTGATCCTGAAGATTAGGGTTAGCATGTTCCCTATTAATATCAAAAATAATTTCTCCAATAGGATATTGAGGGTTATTAATTATCTTCTGTTAAAAGTTTAAGGACTTGTTCTGGCATTCCTTGACTCTTATCTAAAGTAAGATGTGCATTATTGCTCATTCCAACACAAGATTGAATTATCTTTTTAACTGTGCTAGATTTTCCTGTCCTAGTCATCCCAAAAACAGCCCTTCTTTTCCCTGCAGAATCGGCAGCTTGAACATAAACTATCACATCTTCTTCTTGCTGTTGAAAACGACTACTAGAACTATAGTGAACTTTACCTATTTTGATATCTCTAGAGCCTCGAGTACTTCCATTTTCCCTATAGTTAACAATTCCTTTTAAAATATCTGCTAAAGGTTGAACAACTGAGTAATTATTTACGCTATTAGACTTTTCTAAGTCTGTAGCAAAACGAGTTTCTCCATTTTCATCAATATAAAAATAACCTAAAATTTGACGTTCTAAACCACTAAAGGAGAATTCATACCTGGTAAAAGTATCTAACTGAGATTTCTTAGGTTCTCCTGTTTTAATATCATCTTTATACTATTCAAGTATGCTACTAATTACTTCCTGATCCCTTGTTAATGTCGTTGATTGAATAACTCTGAGTTATATTGCTTCAATATCGTTTTATTTATCAAGTTTATTTTCATAAAAAGCTAATAAAAAGCAACCTTGAGGAATGGCTTTAGCTCTTTGTTTCAAAGCATCAGCTACCAAGATTCCTACTTTTGTATAACTTAATCGAAATGGAGGACCAACAAATATACTAGTTTCCCAATCATCAGTACATTTATTGCGTTTAAAAAGATCAGTTTGTGTTAATTGCTGAATGATACTCATGTGAATAATCCTTTTATCACCACACATCGCCCTTTCCCGGTAAAATTATATCAAGGAAAGCGGAGCATCCTGTGGTGACAACAAGATCAATTGCTTCACTTGACCAGAAGTAAACCACTCCGATTCTTTTGCCTTCAGCCTTTTCAGAGTTTCACAGGCAATATCAAAGCTTATACCCACACACAGCCAATATACTATAGCTACCAGATCCACCAAATTAGACCTCAGTAATAAATACTACCGCCAGTTTCAGTAGCACCAAGTAGACACATAACTGGTATTGTTAAATAAAACAAATAATTAAAGCCGATGATGGGATTTGAACCCACGGCCTGCTGATTACGAATCAGCTGCTCTACCACTGAGCCACATCGGCATATACGATTTGATATCATAGCATATTTTTACAAAAATGGTAGAACCAAATCCTAAAAATCGCCTCAACTCCAAGCAGTATGCTCAGCTCAAAGCTGAAATAACAGCCCCCTATCGTGGTTTGCGCCAATTTATATATGTTGGTATAGGTGCTTCTGGTTTTATTGGTGCATTTGTATTTTCCTTTCAAATACTTGCTGGTAGGAACATCGACAGTGCTTTACCTAACTTTACCCTGGAAGCGGGAATAGTTGGCCTGATGGTATTTCTTTATCGATGGGAACAAAGGCGGCAAAAAGGGTCTTAAAGGTTAAAAATTCCAACTTATAAAACTATGGTGGGTTAGAGCAGCATAACCCACGCTACTAAAACTCATGCAACAACCTCTTTTCCTAGGATCTGACTACTGAGCCGTTACCACATAAGGAGAAGGTGTTGGTTGCGCCCGTCCAATAGTGACAAGTGCTTGATAAACAAAAGCTGCAATTTCTGCTCTAGTAGCTTCACGATTGGGATCAAGTAATTTTACAGTGGGATAGTTAACCACTAATTGCCTGACTGTTGCAGCAGCAACAGATCCCATTGCATAATTAGGGATTTGAGCAGCATCTGTGTAAAAACTAAGAATACTTTCATTGTTGGCAGTAAGGTTTAAACCATTAGCTAGAGCAACTAAAGCCTGAACTCTAGGAATTTGTTGCTGTGGTTTAAAAGTACCATCAGGATACCCAGCCACAAATTGACTTTGGTAAGCTGATTGAATTGCTCCATAAGCCCAAAAATTGCTATTTACATCGTTAAATCGAATTGCTGTCCGTCTAGACGGTGGTGCCAAAGCTTTGGTTATAATGGTAGCAAATTGAGCGCGAGTTACAGGATCATTAGGCTTAAAAGTACCATCAGGAAAACCCGCAATAATATTTTGGGAAGCCAAAGCTTCAATGTAGGCTTTTGCCCAATAACCTGTTGGTACATCCTGAAAACCGGTAGAACCTGTAGTACCTCCACCTGTAGGAGGGTTAACAGTTGCAGCCACAAAATCTACTGCGCCAAAAATCCGCTTTTGATCAAAATCGTTGCCAATAGCAACAATCCTGTTAACCTTAGTAGAATTATTCAAGTCATAACGAGTGTTATTACGGATGAGATTACTACCAGGATTGTCATTAGTACCAAGATTGGGTAGAGCGTCAATAGTTGCGACAATACCATCGCGCCTATTATTCTGAATGACATTCTTACGCAAAATAGGTTTAGCAGATTCGGAGATAAATATACCGTCTTGGTTTTGAAGAATTTGGTTTCCTTCTACCAAGGGTGTCGAACTACCACCAATAGCCAAACCAAAACCAGTATCTTCAAATGAGTTGTTGCGTATCTCACCTTGAGCATATTTAGTTATTGAAATCCCATTACCCCGGTTTTTGATAAAAAGGTTGTTTTCAATTTTGGGATTACCTGTACCTGTAACGAAAACACCGTCTCTGATGCTGTCAGTAAAAGTATTGTTTTTGATAGTTGGACTACTTGACTCTACCCAAACAGCCGTACCTCGTTGATTAGGGTTGGTAACAGTAATACCAGCAATAGTAGTATTTTCCGCTAGGATGGTAATATCTTGTCTAGCAAAGGTACGACTGATATAATGACCACCACCGATGATGACTGTTCCTTGACCTTTGATAGATTCATTACCGACAAGTATCACTCCTAGTTTAAGCAGTAAGGGAAAAGTTTCCCCAGTATCCTTAGTATAGGTACCAGGAGCGAGTTTAATCACTGTATTTGATTTAGCCTGCGAAAGAGCGAAGGTAATAGTTTTATAGGGTGCTTCTGGGGTAATACCAGCACTAGAACTATCTTGACCGATCACAGGATTAACATAAATCACTGTTGCACTTGCTGGAATTTGTGCAATCACAGTAGGAGGAGAACCAGCATTTACTTGACTGGTTAATAGCATGGAACTACTAGCAATTACCAACAAAGCGGTTAGACTAGCGCCTAAAGATAAAGTAGAGATGTGAAAACCGCTATATTTCATTTTATTTTTGCAATGTACTTGATGACGTTACTCTCAACACCATTTGGGAGGACAGCGTTTATTTGTAAAATCAGCAGATCACAAAGTTATTTATTGAGGCTGGTACTGGGGTGTGATGTATTGGAAAAAATAAGGATTGATAAAAGGTTTTTCTTTCCTTTCCCCCTTTCCGCAAGCACCAAAAAGTATTGTATCCCGATGTCCACCAAGAACTTTTTGATCTACAGAAAATCTATGCAAAACTATACTGGATGATCAACACTTATTCAGCGAAAATTTTCATGAAAGAACAATACGGTTCAGTTAACTTGAGCCACAATGTTTAGCATGTGGGGGTGAGTTGAACTGTATTCAATAAAAAAAAGGTAATTGTATGGTTATGGTGGCATTTTATCACGGATTTGGCCTGTAGATGTCTGAGAAGTGATTTCCCATGCATTCCGCCGCCAATTGTTTACCAATTAACAACGCTCCAAAGGTTTACTGAGTTATTAATAAGCTAAAGTTTCTAATGTTTCTCGTAAATACCGTTGTAGTTGCTGTTCTAAGTGCAAGCCTTGTAACTGAGTATTACACTCTAGTTGCCAGCTTTGAAAACCGGAACTAGCAGAAATGGCATACTTAAGGTTTTGCCAAATTCGATTATCACGAGAAAGTTGGCCTGGGCTAGTAGCTGAAATTTGAGCCATAGTTCCTCATTCCTCATTTTTAACTTCCAGGGTCAAACAATTTTAGATTTTGGATTTTGGATTGATGACTTTTTTCATCTCCAAGGGATAAGACATAAACCAAACAAGCTAAATCTAACATTTTTCAAATGGGGCAGGTTGGAATCCACCCTTAGTTCTCAATTTCTGAAATCTTAGTTAATCTCTTCTAAAGAGAACGCTTATATAAGAGTAAATTCTGTCTTACTTGATCACTAAAATGAGGAATATACTCATAGCAATCTATCAAAACAACTTATTTTGTTAATTAAAAGGAAATTCTTTAACTACTGATTTAATGCCTTTTTATGTTCAAGAAGCAGATTTTTACCTATTATCTACCACTTTAGCTGATATACTAAAAACGGTTTAAAAGTGTGATTCTGAAGGTTCGCGGAGCGTCTCTAAAAGAGAAAGTGAAGTATCTCCGAGATACTGCCCTGCACTAGATTACCCATGGCTTACGCCACACTGCGCTATCAGTATGACATAAGTCCAAGTCTCACCCTTTTGCAGTATATGTTTCTGGCGAGTTATGAGTGCTGAGATTTTTTTCTTTGAAAGTTGAATGAACTAAATATTATGTCAATTCAACACTCATAAATGTACTCAGCACTCAACAGTCGGTACTCAAGACTACTTAGTTAATGTAAGAGTACGACGTTTAGTTACCATTTGGTAGGATTCGATGATGTCACCTTCAGCCCAGTCATGGAACTTATCAATACCGATACCACATTCATAACCAGAATTGACTTCGCGGACATCTTCTTTCATCCGTTTGAGGGAATCAAGAACGCCTTCGTAGACCACTTTATTGCCACGACGTACACGCACTTTGCAGTTGCGAAGCAGTTTGCCTGATTGTACATAACAACCAGCTACTGCACCACGACCAACAGGGAAGACAGCACGTACTTCTGTTTGTCCTAGAGGTTCTTCTACCAACTCTGGTTCTAATAGACCTTCCAAAGCTCCTTGGATATCTTCTAGGAGTTTGTAGATGATGTTGTATTCACGCACGTCTACACCTGCTTCATCGGCAGCTTGTCTGGCACCACTAGCGTAGGTGGTATTGAAGCCAATAATGACGGCGTTACTAGCGGCAGCTAAGTCTATATCTGTTTCTGTGATTTCTCCAGCAGTAGCCAACAACATCCGAATTTGTACTTCGTTTTGAGGGATTTGCTTGAGAGAGCTGATAATGGCTTCTACAGAACCTTGGACATCTCCTTTCAAGATCAAGTTAAGTTCTTTCAATTCGCCTTCTTGTGCTTGAGCTGATAGGGTTGTCAGTGTGACTCTTCCTTGTAACAGGCGGGATTGGCGTTGCTTGTCGGCGCGATCACTTGCGAGGGAGCGAGCTTCTTTTTCGTTCGCGAACACCTCGAAATCATCACCTGCTGCAGGTACATCACTTAAACCTAATACCTCAACAGCAAAGGATGGGCTTGCAGCTTCTACACGCTTACCTCTATCATCTACCATTGCCCGGACTTTACCAAATGCCGAGCCAGCTACTAACATATCTCCAACATGGAGAGTCCCATTTTGAATCAGCAGGGTAGCAACTGCACCCTTAGCTTTATCCAAATGGGCTTCAATAACTGTTCCCTTAGCGACGCGATTTGGATTGGCAGATAGTTCTCCTACTTCTGCTACAAGAAGAACCATTTCTAGGAGTGTATCTAGGTTTTCTCCCTTGATGGCACTCACAGGAACCATGATGGTTTCACCACCCCAATCTTCTGCGGTTAAACCATAATTGGTTAGTTCTTGTTTAACGCGCTCTGGTTGTGCGCCTTCTTTGTCAATCTTGTTAATAGCGACAACAATTGGCACACCTGCGGCTTGAGCATGGCTGATAGCTTCCACTGTTTGCGGACGCACTCCGTCATCTGCGGCAACTACCAAAATAGCAATGTCTGTCACCCTTGCGCCTCTAGCTCGCATCGCTGTGAAGGCTTCGTGACCGGGGGTATCTAGGAAAACAATCTGTTGTTGTTTGCCCTCATTTTCTAGATCCACATGGTATGCACCAATGTGTTGGGTAATACCACCAGCTTCACCAGCCGCTACTTTAGTTTTGCGAATTGAGTCGAGCAGAGTAGTTTTACCGTGGTCTACGTGACCCATAATTGTCACGACTGGTGGACGACGAATCAGGTGTTCGAGATCCGCGATGTCAATCATTTCTGTGACTTTGCGGGCTTCTGCTTCTGGTTCTGCCGTTTCAACTTCTACTTCTAATTCTTTAGCTACTAAGGTAATGGTCGGAATATCCAGGTTTTGGGTAATACTTACCGCCATGCCTTTCATAAACAGGATCTTGACGATCTCTGTATCGGCCATCACTAAGCCTTCAGCCAACTCCTGTACTGTCAAGGGTCCTGTGACGATCAGTTTTTCTGGACGCTCACGCTTGACTTCTACTTCTTGTTGACGACGGTTTTGGTCACGGTATGAACCCGATTTTTTATTTTTAGTAGTTGGTGCGTACGCAGCTAGGGTTGGTTGCTGTGGAGATCTAGTCACCTTGGGTTTAGAAGGACGAGCAATGGAAAGGCTTACTTGGACGGTGGCAGGAATTGCCAACCCATCTTCATCAAGCAAGTCGTCTTCTTCAAAATCATCATCTAGGATGGGTTTAGCTCGTTTACCTTTTGGTCCAACCTTTGCCTTTTCTTTAATCTCGTCAATTATTTCCTCTTCTTGCCATTTTTTCCCACCTTTGGCTATTCGAGGCGGCAATGGGCGTTTTAAATCAAGGAGATCAGGTGTGATTGGGGTATCATCTAATCCCTCTTTTTTTGCCCCTACTCCTGCTATCTGTCTTGGTGGGGTAGCAACTGGAGCAGCTGGAGGTTCACTATGGCGAGATGGTCTGGGGCGTTGTACATCTATAGATGATGTTCCTAGAGGAGATGGTCTGTTTCCTCTCGGTTCTGGTCTGGTGGGAGATGATGGAGTTGAACGCGCTCTTTGCTCTGTGCTTGGTTTGCCTACTTTTGGCTTACCTTGTTCACGTTCTTCATCTCCACGCTTTAGACGCTCGCGTTTGAGGATGGGTTTTACTGCCTGAGATAGCTGTTCACTTACAGGCTCTGTTTCCTCTGCTGGTCTTGAGGGTGGATCTACCAGTTGTGGTTTTGGAGTTTTTTCTGGTTTTGGCCTGGGAGAAACTGTTTTTTCTGGTTTTTCCGCTGCTATTTTTTCAGATTCTGGAGGATTTGGATTTGTGGTCTTATCCGTTTCCGGAATCTTGGGTTTCTGCGGGGTCTCCGATTGATTCCGGGGTACAGGTCGAGTTGGTGCCGTCGGCTTCATGGGTGAGACTTGTGTAGCGAAAGGCCTTGGAGGAGAGGGAGAATTAACTAAGGCTCCGTCTTGTAAGCTATCGGACGAAGGAACTTGGTTATTGGTAGTAATTGAATCGCTATCAGGGCGTGAGGTAGTGTTTCTCAATATTTTGGGTTTGCGAATTTCCAAAATTTGTTGTTTATGGGTTGCAGCAGGTCGGTTACGTCCGCCAGTTTGAAGTGAATTTGGTTTATGGTTATTTGTACCTAATTCCTTTTTGGGCGTGACACTCGTAGCTGCGAGTTTCTGCGCAGCTGTACGAATTTCTTCAGCATCAGATTCTGATATGGTGCTGCTATGGCTTTTGACCGCAATGTTGAGCTGGTCGCAAATTGCTAATAGCTCTTTGTTATCCAAATTCAATTCCTTTGATAATTCGTAGATTCTAACTTTTCCGTTGTTCATCCACTCTTTCCCCTTAAATTTACAGTTTTAGCGGATGGTTGCCTGGTTTGCGACATCTCCATCCTTTGATCACTGTTTTTTAGGTTACCCTTGGTGATGTTGCCGATGCCTCCAATTAGGAAAGAGAGATGTTTCGGTTTAATGCTGGCATCTCCATCGGAAATGATGGTTGACTGGCTACCAGAAAAATTTTTTAAATCAAAAATTTTTCTGGTTAGCCTTGACGCCGAACTGGGCTTGAGCGCTACCAGGTTACCATGCTTAAGTTTTTTGTTTTGCCGATTCTGAGTCTTCCACAACACAATCGAGTAAAACTTGTTGGGAGTATTGTTTTATAGTCCCTCTCTATTTTGGAGAGTCGCTTTACTTCTACACCCATTTACTATTTTGGCACTAACCCCAACGATACCAGAGGTTGTGATGAGAGCGCCAGTTATGAGACTTTCATCACAATCTTTTTAGAAATTACCGTTTTGGAGTTTTTCCAATTAAATCTGATTTTCTTGGGTATTGCTTACGGTTAGGCGCTGCCACAATGTTTGATACACTGTTTCAGGCACTGCTCCATGTAGCGACCGCCCTAATCTATTTTTTTTCTGCGCTGCTTGTAGGCAGCTAGTTTGTGGACAAATATAGGCTGAACGCCCCATGCCCTCATCTAATTGTACCTTTCCAGATGGAAAGAGGCGGACTATCCGCCAAAACTCTTCTCTTAGTCCTAGTCGGCGACAACTAATGCAACGCCGATAATTCGGTTTCATCGAGTTTTTACTCAGTCAGGTCAGCAATTCGTACTCTACTAAAAATTTAGTTTTTGTTATTTTTTCTTTATTGTGGCACCTGCTAAATGTTTTTTAATTTACATTTAAGGCTCGAAAGTGAACAGATAAGGCCTAGCAAAAGCTGTTTAGGATTAATCTTCGTCACCAGTGCCAAATCTATCATGCTCTAATTCTAATTCTTCTTGATTTTCATACTCTAGTTCCTCCATTTCATTTTCATCATCTTCCGGTTGATATTTTGCCCTGACAGCCACAAATTTAGTATCTTCTGCGCCATGGTCATATTTAGCTTTATCTTTAATGTCTATTTTCCAACCTGTCAACCTAGCAGCTAATCGAACATTCTGCCCTTCTTTCCCAATAGCTAAACTGAGTTGATCTTCAGCTACCAGTACGTGCGTTTGCCGACTTTCTGGGTCCATCAGCCGCACTTCATCCACTCGTGCTGGACTTAGAGCATTAGCAATATAAGTTGCTGGATCTGGAGACCAGCGAATTACATCTATTTTCTCACCCCTTAACTCATTGACTACTACTTGAATTCGAGATCCTCTAGCGCCAATACAAGCCCCAACTGGGTCTACATCACGATCGAGGGTATCTACTGCTATTTTAGTCCTTGGACCTACGTAACGGGAAGGCGGATTAGCTTCTCGTGCTACTGCGACTATTCGCACGACTTCATCTTCTATTTCTGGAACTTCGTTGGCGAATAAATAAACTACCAATCCAGCATCAGCACGAGAAACTAGTAGTTGAGGTCCACGCTGCTGACCTTGGGATACCTTTTTTAGGTATACCTTAAACGTGGCGTTGGCTCGATAATTATCGTTAGGTAACTGTTCTCGTTTAGGTAATTCAGCTTCTACTTCTGGTTGACCAAAACCACTGGTGACTGCCAATATTACAGACTGCCTTTCAAATCGTAAAACTCTGGCTTGTAAAACGGTGCTTTCTAAATCTTGGAATTCTTCTTGCACCATTTGGCGCTGTTGATCCCGCAATTTTTGCGCTAATACCTGTTTAGTTTGCATTGCTGCCATGCGCCCAAATTCACCTTGATCTGGGGTGACATCTAGCACCACTGAATCCCCTGATTGGGCTTCTGGTGCTACTTGTTGTACTTCTTCGAGAGAGATTTGATGGTCAGAGTTATTGACTTGTTCGACAATTGTTTTGGTAGAAAGAACTCGAAAGCCTTCTCCGTCAATATCCAGTTCTACTTCAAAATTATCAAAATAATCTTCATCAAATTGTTTGCGTTCTAAATTTTGGGCGCGGCGATAACGTTCGTAACCTTTAAGTAATGCTTCTCTAATAGATGATTGCACTGCCAAACGAGGTAAATTTCGCTCGCGGCTAATACTTTCAATTAATTCTTTTAACCCAGGTAAAGTAACCATTGACATAAGCATATTCTCCTTAACTTTTATGTCAGCAACCGCTACAAAGATTTTAAATTGAGAATTTTAGATAAGAATCTAAAATTCTCAATTTAAAATCTAAAATCTCTGGTCTAAAATTAGTTAGCGGCGCTCATCCAGCTGCACCCTAGTAACTAGGGGTCGGGGAATTTCAACTACACGACCTTTTTGGTTTAAGTAAATTTTTGTTTCACCCCGACGAATCAACTGACCTGTCCACTCTTGCTGTCCGTCGTAGGGTTGAGAAGTGGAGATAACTACAGGAAATCCTTTAAAGGAAATAAACTCCCTGTCTGTTATCAGTTGTCGCGAAATCCCAGGACTGGATACTTCCAATACATAAGCATCTGGAATTATCTCTGCCGCATCTAAGGAGGCTTCTAATACACGGCTCATCCGTTCGCAATCATCCAGACTGGTATCCTGTTGGGTATTACGGATGTCTACCCGCAAAACTGGCGGACGTTGGTTCGTGTGCAAAACTATACCAACAACTTCTAGTCCCAGTTGTTCTGCTACTGGTATCGCTAGGTCAATAATTTGTGGAACTAAAGGATGAGTCATGCGAGAATTCAATAAAAAAAGTGGGTATCTACCCACTTCCTGCGATAGGGATATCTTCCAAGAAGTCTTGTGACGAACCGTCGTCGGTTGGCCCCTAACATGAGTGTAGCGTATTTTTTCGGTTAGTCATTAGTCATTAGTCATTAGTCATTGAGCATCAGGAAAATTAGTTCCCTATCTCCCCCATTTCTGTCATCTTCTTCATCTTCCGCAGTCCCCTCTAGCTGTCCCGGATTTCTGGGAAAGTGCGTCTATTGACTATTCTTTGGAACAGATGCTTGAGATCGCATTTGTCTAGTTTGTTCAATAACTTGCTCAATATCCTCTTTAGATAGACGTTGAATGTAGTTAATTTTGACTTCCTCTAAAAAGTCGTTGAGTAAATTTTTAATTTCTACGATTACGTGTTTTTGCTGGATTTCTGAACCTATAACAGTCGTAAATTTCTCAACTAGGTGATTGCTAAGTTCGGCAGCGACGGGATCTTGAATGGCACTAACCAGTGTAAAATACAGATTAGTAGTAATTTGATTTGATAGTTGCTCACTGACTTGGGTTTGTGCTTTTCCTACTACTGGCAACATTAGCAGGTTTCGATAAACAGGAATTTGCTGAAAAGCGGTGTCAATATTGTGGCGTAAAATGGCATTGATTTCTGGCTGGATTTTGGGCAGAACTTGATTAACAATTGTTTGTACCAATAATCCTGCAATTGCTTCGACTTCATTTATATTATTAATATCTATGTCACTACGCTCTTTTTCTGGTTGCAATAGCCAGGGAGTTATATCACCTACTTGGATCCAACCTTGCATCTGGTTAATTACCCGCACCACAACTATTCCTGTGATTTCTTCGGCAAAATTGGCTACTATTCCTTGATGTATTTGCCTTCTGATTAAATGTAAACTAATCAACTGTGCTTTATCTAACCGCACCATGACTGGTAAAATTCTGAGCCAACGCCAAAAAGGAATTAGTAAAAATAGGTCATACCAACGCCACAGAATTGCTTCTAAGCAACTTAAATGGCTATTTTGCCGTTTTATATAGAAAGTGCGTGCCAGTAATTCCAAGCCAAATATGACTACAAATGGTAGATCAATTAGCCAGAAATTATCCAGTAATTCGCCATTTTCCCCTATTTTTCGATAATAGTTCGTTGCGATCGCAGGACGAATTTTCTGGGTGAAAAAATTAATTTCTTGAATCCAGCCACGTTTAGATAAATATTCTCGACTCCAAAAAGTAAGAAAAGCATTTTTTGCAGATTTTTGGCCAATGTGTTCCCGCATACGATTTTTGATTTTTTCCAGAGACCCACTCTTACCCACACCAGCAAAGGGGTTAGTTTCAATCATTTCAGTACTGAGACGACCGATTTCTTCTAACTTGATTTGTACTTGAGGAGATTTTAACCCCATTTGACTGACCTCTTCTTCTAATGCAGCTACTGTTTGTAGATAACTATTCGTATCTCGATGGGGTTCAATACCTTTAATTGGATCATAAATCTGAGTCATTTGGGGAACTTTTCGGAAGTAGAAATCCCGCCATGGCAAGTAACTTAAATCGAAGAAAACTAAACCTAAGTTAACAGTGCTAGTAATGGCTATTAACTTTTCAAACCATAGCTTGTGGTGCTTACGGGATTTGGGGTTACTCATTATTAGTGACTTAATATACAGGGATAAGATATTTCCTATCTTTAATACCAAGCATGGGTAGATAATCACTCCTGGTAATAAAAAATAAGACTATGGATAGATGCAAAAAAACAAAATATCCATAAATGATATTAGTTAATAATCAATTAAATTGAAATTAAGAGGCTATTGATAAAGTAAATGTAAAGGGGAGTAGAAAAGGAATGTCGGAAGGATAGGATACATAAAATGTAGTGTATTTACATAGCTACTGATGGAACGAAAGTCTTACCCCACAGACTTAACTGATATGGAGTGGGAAATCCTGGCCCCATTGATTCCACCAGCCAAAGAAGGAGGGCATCCACCCACAACAGATATGGGTGAAATATGTAATGCCATCTATTTTCATTTGAAAACTGGATGTCAATGGAATATGCTTCCAGGTGACTTCCCGCCAAGGTCAACGGTATATAGCTATTACAGGAAATAGCAGGTCCAGGGGATTTGGGAAAAATTCAACCATACATTGGGTGGTTAAGTTCGCTCGAAATTAGGTAAATCAACACAACCTACCGCGTTCGCCGCAGATAGTCAGTCAGTCAACACTGACCAAAGAAAGCGGATGTGTATGGTTTTGACGGATGTAAAAAGGTAAAAGGAAGAAAGGGGCAGACTTTAGTTGGTTGATAGCCTGAGACTTGTGTTGAAAGTTGTTGTTAGTGAAGCGAATGCCCCAGAACGAATACTTGCTGCCTATGCACTAATGGAACTGCTAGAGAAACCCACAGAATTATTGGAAAAAGTCCAAGTTTTATGGGTTGATTCCGGTTATGACGGTGATAAATTTGCACTTGCAGTTTGGTTCCTGATTCAAGCTCATGTTGAAGTCATAGGACCTACTGAGCAAGAATTTAAAGTTTTACCACAACCCTGGGTAGTAGAAAGAACATTTGGGTGGTTTAACCAATATCATCGTCTAAGCAAGGATTATGAGCGTTTAACACAAATGAGGGAAGGGGCTATATATGCCCTTATGGCTAGAATTATGCTACTTCCTCTTCTCTCCTAAACATTTACTTTATAAATCATCTCTAATCAAAATTGATGAATGATCGCAAAATGACAGCTTAAAGAAATTTAAGATACATTTGTTAGCATTTAGATTTTACTGATTTCATGTAAAGGAGTTGTAAGAATGTGGTGTGATTTAGGAAAATTAAGAACAACAGTGGCTTTAGTCTGTCTAGTCACAGTTAGTGCAGGAATTTCAGACATAGGTTTTGCAGTCCGTCAGCGTAATTATAAACCTCAAGAATTCCGGGCTGTCTTGCATGGGTTAGGATATAGTGTGAAAGTAACAAATGATGCACTGACAGATGAGGAAATTAAAAAAGCAATCAGTGAATTTCAAAAAGGTTATAAGCTGACTGTTGATGGTAAAGCAGGTCAAAAAACTCAGGCTTTTGCTGCGAACATAGTAAAAATTCTCCAAGGGAATTTAAATGCAGCACTGAAACCTAATCCTCCCCTACCCCGTGATCAGTTCTATAGCCCTCGGATGGAAAAATTGGTAAAAGAGTATCAGAAAAAGAATCAATTAACGGAAACTGGTATTGCTGATTTGGTACTTCGTCAAAAGTTGGATGAAAACGCCAAGAAAGCTATCGGACAAACAATGAAGCCGACAGCTAAACCAACCGTCAAGCCAACTACTAAACCAACCGTCAAGCCAACTACTAAACCAACCGTCAAGCCAACTACTAAACCCAAAGCTACACCAACCGTCAAGCCAACAGCTACACCTTCAACCACAACTTCAACTACGCCGTCAGCAGAATCGACGACTACACCTTCAACAAAAGCAATACCCTAGACTCATACTTTATTACTGAGTATATTTCCTACACTGGTTGCAAGCAATACAGTGTAGGATTATAGTTGGATTAGTTACAATCTAGGTTAGTCTCTCACTCTGTGTTATAGATACGGTAAATGTTGATTGATATATAACACTCTATACAAGACCTACACAATAAGGTGTGAAACTATGTTTCTTTATTTTCTATCCTTATGCCTAGAGCACGCTGCAAGTCGCTAACAGCTTTGGTAAGTGTGGTTCGTTTTTCCGTTATCAATACATAAGTGCTAAATATAACCAAGTTTACTATGATACATAAAAATATTATGTATACATGCTATATACCAGATATTTATATGTCAAGTTTCTTTATACTATTGCTACTCACATAGATAGCTATAAAAGTTAAGTGAACTTCTACAATCACTTGTAATTTCATCTTAAGATGAAAATTGCCACTAGATGACAAATTCGCAGCTTTCTATTATTATTCCGATGAGGGAAGGTATTCAACATTCATGACTACAAGAACTCTTAAAAGTTCAAGGTAGCACTGAGTTTATTTTAGTTTATCCACCTCATGTCTGTTTTATCGCTATTAGTGATCCTCGCTTACGTCAAATCATCAGTCCCCTACGAGGAGAACTCATTCAAAGAGTTACTACTTTACTTAATGCATTAGGAAAATACCTTCTCTCCATTAATTGAGATGAATATCTGCATACAAATATTATTGAACTTACAGAAGATTATTTTACAAACTTTTCTGATAGCTATTTCTTCAGATTAAATCAAGTTCAATTTCCTTTTAACAAAGCACCCATTGATAAACCTTGGGATTTATTACCTAATATTCAAAATATCCAAGTCAGAAAGCGTGATGTTTCAAAAAGTTACTCCGACGAAGAAAATAAATATACAATGAGAGAAATTCCCCTTGTTCCTTGTGATAATAAACTAGACTTCTTAGCAATTCTTAGGGGCATAGAGATGAAAAAGGACCTCATCAAGAAAACTTTGACAAGAAGGTTTGGAAAAATGATCTTGTTCAAGAAGCACTCAAGGGGACTTAACCGAACTTTAATCTATTTGGACCATTTAAATATATTCCTTGTTAGACAGCTGACCGATTGATGGGATTATATCTACAGGCAAGATTGTTTGAGCCGGGAAAAATAGCGGGTCATTTGCTACCTTTACCGAAGCAAGTTTGTACTGAGGACAATCTTCCGAACTAACCACGAAGAAATCGATGTTATGTATTAGCTCACATCCTATTATTAAGACAACTTAGAAGTTTTGGCTATATTGAGAATTTGGCAATATTCGATAGAGGTGGGATTTTTATGGTCTGGTTTCCCAAGGATAGACTAAGAGGGTGTTTGAAAAGTCATGCTGTAGCTTGCTTCCCTTAGGGTACGTAGCGCAGCGAAGTGAAGAATCTCAGATTAATTAATTAATCAAACCCTAGATTCTTCATTCCGCTTTGATCCACTCAGAATGACAAATTATACCTTTTCGAAGTTTTTAAACATACACTAAGAAAAATTGCCCAAAAATTAGGCTTGAAAAAATCCTAAACCAGAGATGATATCTCTATTATTAAAATTACCAAAATTCCCTTGAACTCAAAACATAAAAATAGGATGAATAAGTTTATATGTCAAATTTAAATAAAAATGATTTGCCAACTTTATTAGTAACAGGTGGCGCAGGATTTATTGGGGCTAATTTTGTCCTCCAAGTTAGAAAATTCAAATGGGCTAACATCGTTAATTTAGATAAATTGACTTACGCTAGTAACCTCCAGAACCTAGCAGAATTGCAAGATGATACCAACTATTATTTTATTCAAGGAGATGTTAATAATTCTGAATTGCTAAGTTATTTACTAGAGAAATATCAGCCAGATGCCATTATAAATTTTGCCGCTGAAACTCACGTTGATCGTTCAATTATTAGCCCACATAATTTCATCCAGACTAATATAGTGGGAACATTTGAATTATTAGAAGCGAGTAAGGCTTATTGGCAAAAACTCACATCGCCAAAAAAAGAAAAGTTTCGCTTTCTGCACATATCTACTGATGAAGTATATGGTTCTTTAAGTTCAACAGATCCAGCATTTCGAGAAGATACACCCTATGCACCCAATAGCCCCTATTCTGCTTCTAAAGCGGCTGCTGACCATCTCGTGCGCTCCTACTATCACACATACAACCTACCTACTTTAACAACTAATTGCTCGAATAATTATGGACCTCTGCAATTTCCCGAAAAACTGATTCCTTTAACCATTCTCAATGCTTTAAATGGTAAATCTCTACCTATATATGGTGATGGTCAAAATATTCGAGACTGGCTTTATGTAAGAGATCACTGTGATGCTATTTATCTGGTTCTGATAGAAGGCTGTATTGGCGAAACTTACAATATCTGTGGCATGAATGAACAAACAAATTTGGTAGTTGTGGAAAAGATTTGTGCCATTCTTGATAAATTAGCACCTAAAGATAATTTTCAATATTCTTCTCTAATTTCTTTTATTAAAGACCGTCCTGGACATGACCGCCGTTATGGAATTGATTGTAGTAAAATCAGCAAAAATTTAGGTTGGAAACCAAAAGAAAATTTTGATGTTGGTCTATTGAAAACTGTGCAGTGGTATCTGAATAATTCGGCTTGGGTAGACTCTGTATGTACAGGTACATACCAAGGTTGGATTAAACAAAATTATGAAACTCGTTGAGGAAGAAATCAACCCCTCCGGGGAATTGAAAGTTCAAAGCTCAAAATTCGAAATAATCTCTGGGGGCTTGAACCTGTTACTGATTACTGACCACTGAATTTCGTTTAGTGGAAGCCTGTACTCACAATTGGTAAATTGAGAATTCTGTCTTCATCTTATTGGTGCAGCCGGCTGTAAGCACCATTTTGGATTGTGACTCTTGAATTCTTTATGAATAATTTATTCTGCTATATAAGGATAGTAAAATGAAGGGTATGATTCTAGCTGGTGGTTTTGGTACAAGACTTTATCCTTTAACTCAAGTTATCAGTAAACAGTTAATGTCTGTTTATCACAAAGTAATGATTGACTATCCTTTATCGGTCTTAATGTTGGCTGGAATTAGGGAAATCCTGATTATTTCTACTCCCATTGATTTACCTCCTTTCCAGCGACTTCTTAAGGATGCTAGTCAATGGGGTCTTAAGTTCATTTATGTTGAACAGCCTAAGCCTGAAGGTTTAGCTCAAGCTTTCATATTAGGAAAAGATTTCATAAGAAATAACCCAGTATACTTAATTTCGTGAGACGATATATTTTATGGACATGGTTTAACTGAAGTCCTGACTCGTGCGTCTGAACTCCAACATGGAGGGTTGGTTTTTGCTTATAAGGTCAGGACTTACGCAACTGGCACAAATAGCGGGCGGGATGTAGCCCAGGGGAAACGCACGTTATTTCCTAATAAAAACTAATGAGGATTTTAAAATCATCTATATATATAAGTGCAAAGCTTGATGGATATATAAACAAAATCAATCACTTCTTTATTAAGCGATGAATTAGCTTATCTCTAATTGAATAACTCTTAGCTAAGGATAAATGAGCTAACTATTCATCCATAAATAAGTAAACTTATCTGTAAAAATAAGTAGAAGAAAATATTAAGTAAATTGTTGACAAGTTAGTTGAGGCTAAAGCTAAAACTCTTTCTCAAGAGTTATTATCCATTGCTGCCAAAAACTGTTTATTTTTATCCCCCGCTTCACGGGGTTCTCTTTACCCAAAAGATCGACTGCTATCTGCCGCATTACTGCAAAGTTTTGTTGAGCATTATCTTTCCTAATCCGGCAGTCATCTTGTTTTAAAGCTACATCTAATACCCAATGCAATGAATTTTCTATTGCCCAATGGCTGCGGACAGAATTAGCCAATTGTTATCCATTTGAGTCAAGACTACTAATAAAATAACGAGTCTCTACTGTTGTTTTATCATCCACTTGTCCGATAGGTTCTACCATCCCAACACTTTTTAGATTTGACCAAACTGAATCAGGATCAAGCTGAAACCCAAAGTTGCGGATTTCATGAAGACCATGCCCTGTTTCTTCGGGTTTATATGTGCTATGTTGAAGCTCTTGAAAACCTGTACTTATCCCTGACTTAAATAGCTGTTCTACTGACTCATACAGATTACCTTGGTTCTTTTTTAAAGTAATTACATAATCTGCATTTTCTTGCGTAATTAACTTTACTATGTCTTTGTGACACCTGATGGCATAAATCCTGACAATACATCCAGCTAATTCTAAAACCTTTAATAATTCGGGAATTGCTGTAATTTCATTTGAGTTCTCATACACCTTCACCTGTCCCAACACTAATCTATTTGTAGTTGCCCATACACTTACCATTTGGATTGCACTCTAGTGACTATTTTTACCATGAGAACTACATAAAGTTTTCCCGTCAATTGCCACAACTTCACCATCCCTTATCTTATGTACTGATTTCATCCAGTTCAAAAAACAATTTTGAAATTGTTGCGGATTCAATTGTGCAAATACCCTTCCAAATGTGTCCTGGGACCGGAGCCCATTTCCTAGTTCTAAAAAGGTTTTTAACCACTTATATTTTGTGCAGCCATACAGTTCAATTGCCACCTAACTATCTGCTCCACAAATTACTGCACAAATTCCAATGGTAAGAATGTCAATTAACTTGTGTCGTTTCCTCCCCTCTACTCTTGGATCTTCCATCTGTGCAACGTGGTCAGTAATCTTGATTGTGGGCTTGAGCTTCACACTTTTTGGGACTTTCTTCTTCTACTTTTACAATGACCTTACCATCAGAGCCTCATTGGTCAACCTCTATATCATCAGCCCTCCCTACCTTTCTCGTTTCTTAATATATGTACTATATTTACATGCGTTCGCCCTGGGATGTAGCCCTGGCATGCAATAATTGAACTCAAACCAAGCACATAGGAAGACTTGGGTGTTTTAGTTGCTGAGTTAAATAATTAGAAAGCAATCTATGCTTGATTTGATAAACAGTTTGACCAGTTTGATAGGCTAAATTCTTTAATCTAATCCAAACCAACATTGCATAAGCAATATGATTTATTTGAAGCCTAGCTTTACGACATTGACAAGATTCAATGCCACTTATTTGTTTAATCTCTCGGTGAAACTCCTCGACTTTTCAACGAATTTTACACACCTCTTGTACAACATTCGTAGAACTTTGAGATAAATCCTTAGTAGCGACATAATCCGTTCTGTTGGTAGAAACAGCAACCCGGAATAGTTTCACTTTTTTCTGAGCGGGAAACCCTTTAATTTTTATAATTTTACCACATTCTAACTCTTCAGTACTCCATTCTCATAATTCAATAGGTTTATCTTTTTCTTTGGCAAATGTATCATCAACTAACCGATCCTTTTTTAAAGGGCAATAATAAATTTTGTCTAAGCTATCAATATACAGCATGAGACTGTTTAGTGCGTACCATGTGTCCATCAGAACAGTATTAAATGGGAAAAGCTGATGATACACCAGTTTTTGCAGCATATCTTTCACATGGTCTATCTTGGTTTTACCATCCACATCAGAATTAAAAATGCGGTAATCTATTACCCCAAATCTTTGAACTTTAGGATTCACATATACACAACTGACTACACCAATTCCTTTGAGTATGCCATGTTCATTACCACTATATTGTCTCCTCACCATCTCTATTTCTTCAGAATATCTTTTGTCTAAAACACTATCATCAAATATGATGTACCCATTACCATCAGGTTCTACTACCTCTTTCACCTTATCCCATAGTGAACGAGATGTTAACTTTTCGGTTTTTAAATAATAGTTAATTGCATTATAGCTAATACTTTCTAAATGCTCTGCTAAATTAGTAATTGTATAATTAATTTGACTACTTCATAAGTATTGGCAGTAATCAAGTTTAGTAAGTCTCATTACCGTCAGGAACATTTATCTAATACAATCTCCTACCTATTTTCTCATGAATATTTCAATAATGTTTCCTGTTGCAGCTACTTCTGATGGGTTGATAAAGCTTTCCATATCCGATTTATTTAATACCGATGTACTATATTTCACCCATCGCCTGTCCCAGTTGCCTAAGTCCTGAAGGTGACAGAACCTCGAAAGTATAGTGTGATTGAATTTAACGCTGATGGTAAAGCAATTAGGATAGAAGAGAAACCGAAACTTCCTAAATCAAAATACGCTGTTCCTGGTATTTACTTTTATGATGATCAAGTTACGGAAATTGCTGCTAGTTTGAAGCGTTCTCCTCGTAATGAACTAGAAATTACTGATGTGAATTTAGCCTATTTTAGATCAAGGTCAATTACAAGTGGAAATTTTAGGACGGGGATATGCTTGGTTAGATACTGGTACACATGAATCTTTGCATCAAGCTTCCAATTTTATCCGGACTTTGGAACAAGGACAGGGGCTGAAAATAGCTTGTATTTAGGAAATTGCATATCTTCAAGGATATATTGATTCTCTTCCGTTGTCTTACTTGGCTGAATCTATGGGTAAAAGCAGTTATGGTCTTTATTTAAGGAAAATGCTAGAAGATGAAATTGCTTCTAATCTAGAAAAATAGATTCTCTAACCATGGTAATTAGTACATTAGAGAATATTTTATTATCATGGGTGGTTTAATTCTTTTGAGGCAAGAAGTATAATGCTATGAACGTCGTGTTTACAGAAATATCTGATGTGCTGCTAATTGAGCCCCAAATCCTTGGAGATAAACGTGGCTTTTTTTATGAAAGTTATAACGAAAGAGTTTTTTTAGAAAAGGTAGGAATATTATCTCATTTTGTCCAAGATAATCACTCACGTTCTATTAAAGATGTTTTGCGTGGTTTGCACTACCAAATTGAGAAGCCCCAAGGAAAACTGGTGAGAGTTGTAGTAGGTTCGGTATTTGATGTGGCTGTTGATTTGCGAAAAATTTCTGCCACTTTTGGTCAATCTGTTGGTGTGTGTTTGTCGGCTGAAAATAAAGATCAATTGTGAATACCACCGGGTTTTGCTCACGGTTTTGTAGTGTTGTCTGAATATGCTGAGTTTTTGTACAAAACTACTGAATATTATGCACCTCAGCACGATCGCACTATTTTATGGAATGATCCTAATTGAGCGATCACATCGCCTATTAAAGATGAACCTATTGTCTCTGCTAAGGATAAGGTTGGTAAGCTGTTATCGGAAGCAGAGGTGTATTTATGAAAATCCTCTTAACAGGTACAACTGGACAAGTCGGTTAGGAACTGCAACGCACTTTGATGACTGTGGGTGAAGTCATTTCTGTAGGGCGTAACCAAATGGATTTAGCACAACCAGATATGATTTATCAAACAATTAGAGAAATAAAACCCGATTTCATTGTCAATCCTGCTGCTTATATAGCAGTAGATCACACCAGGCGCAATACAATTAATAGCCATCGCTATTAATTGTATTGCGCCTGGTGTGATGGCTGAGGAAGCCAAGGATCTGGGTGCAGCTATGATTTACTATTCTACAGATTATGTTTTTGATGGGACTAAAAATACTCACTATACAGAAAATGATCAACCAAACCCCACAAATATCTATGGAAAAACAAAGTTAGCTGGTGAGGAGGCAATCACATCTGTAGGTGTTGATCATTTAATTTTTCGCACTAGTTGGGTTTATGGTTTGCATGGGAAAAACTTTTTACTGATGATGCAAAGACTGGCGAAGGAACGGGAATAAATCAGGGTAGTTAATGATTAAATTGGCGCACCGACTTGGAGTCGGGTGATTGCGGAAATTACAGCCCAAATTATTTCTCAAGCTCTGCCAAATGCATCTGATTTTTTCGCTAATCAAGGTACATTATATCACTTATCAGCAAGTGTAAAAACTACCTGGTATGGTTTTGCTAAAGCAATCTTTGCCAGAGAAATTTTTGACCCTGATTTACAATCGAGTCGACGCAAGTTACAGAGGTTAATTGCTATTACTTCACAGGAGTATCCTACAGCCCCAAGCAGACTAGGATATTCTCTTTTAGATAATCAAAAATTATCTCATGATTTTAAATTGGTGATGCCAGATTGGGAAAGGATTTTAGAGTTATTGCTTGCTTAGTTTTCTTATTCCTCATCCGGTTCTAAATCTTCTTCTGTAAGTTCTTGATGGGGAATGGCGGCAATAATGGCATCTATGACTTTGGAAACTTGCACAATCTCAATGTTAAGGTCAGGGAATTTTTGTCCTTTGGGAACAATCGCACGTTTAAATCCGAGTTTTGCTGCTTCTTTTAACCGCAGTTCCATTTGGGAAACTGATCGCACTTGTCCCCCTAACCCGACTTCCCCAATTAATACTGTGCCTGGATCAACTATTCTGTCGCGAAAACTGGCAACTATGGCGATTGCTATTCCTAAATCTACTGCTGGTTCTTCTACGTTCAAACCCCCAGCAGATGCAACGTAGGAATCTAATTTGGACATGGGTATTCCTACTCCCTTTTCTAATACGGCGAGAATTTGAACCAAGCGGTTATAATCTATACCTGTTCCCGCTCGACGGGGTGAAGGGTAACTAGTGGGACTAACTAAAGCTTGCAATTCAACAACTATTGGTCTTGTTCCTTCACAAGCTACGACTATGGCTGTCCCTGGTGCGGGATCGTCACGGTTGCCTAGAAACAATTCTGAAGGATTATTTACTTCCCGTAATCCTTGGGATACCATTTCAAATATACCAATTTCGTGGGTAGCTCCGAAACGATTTTTTACTGTTCTTAATAATCGATGGGATGCAAAGCGATCGCCTTCAAAATACAAAACTGTATCTACTAAATGTTCTAATACTCTCGGACCGGCAATCGTCCCTTCTTTGGTAACATGACCAACAATTAACATGGTAATATCTTCATGTTTAGCCACTTTCATTAAAGCAGCAGTACATTCCCGGACTTGTGCTACTGAACCAGGTGCAGATGTCAATGCTGGAAAGAATACTGTTTGTATACTATCAATTACTGCCAAATTTGGTTTAAGTGAGTCTATTTCCCGAAGAATTTCTTCTAAATCTGTTTCTGGCAAAACATACAGATCCGCACCGATGCTGAGAGGATTTATAGGCTCTTCTGTACTATTTTGTATATCCATAGTTCCTGCTGCATCGGTTTCTTTACTTTCAGTTTCGTCAGTAACTACTATATTTATGGGTTTGGACATTCCCAAACGAGAAGCACGTAATTTTACCTGTTGTCCAGATTCTTCTCCTGTGACGTAGAGAATACGGTATTTTTGTGCTAACTGATTAGATACTTGTAGTAATAAAGTAGATTTTCCTATACCTGGATCGCCGCCGATTAGCACCATTGAACCGGGGACAACGCCCCCACCGAGTACCCGATCTAATTCTCTATATCCAGATTCCCAACGAGCAATTTGGCGATCACTAATTTGCTCGAAAGTCAGTGAAGCTCTTGGTTTAGCTGGTTTAGTAGTAGATTTACCATTAGTTTGTGCAGCGTGCCAGTTACCTACTCCCCCATGACTAAGTATGTCTACCCTAAAAGGTCTGGCATTCTGTTCTACTAAAGAATCGTAAGTGTCACAATTTGAACACTTTCCAAACCATTGGGAGAACTCGGCTCCACATTTGCTACAAATGAAAATGGTTTTTGGCTTTGCCATGTTTAATGTTTGTTTAAGAAACTTAATTCTTCCTTAAGTTTTGGAGATAACTAAAGTTGAATACTAGTAGTTACAGCTTTTTCCAATTAACTAGATATTGATTTTGCTAAATTGTGATTACGAACAATGCCTTTGACATGAAGATTCTCTACTTTAACTCTCCCCTAGCCTTTAGCCTAGGGGAGAGTCAAAGGATGCTACACAACAAGGCTAAAGCCATATTGCTTGCTAGGCGTTTTCCTTTCCAATTTAAGAAGATTAATCCTTCTTGGAGCGGTCAAAGACCCTCTCGACACTCGGTTAAAACCTTCGTGCTTACTTTTCCGTCCGATATTCAGTGAACCATTTAGATCTGCATTCACCAGATGTGCAGTTTTTGTCCTGTAAAATCCACGCTGAATTCGCTTATCAGAAAACTGATATTCTTTTGGATTCTCGGCGTTGTAAACAGGTATCTCATCACCATCAGGCGCACTGGCTTTGGAGGTGTAAGATTCGTCTTGCTCCTGATAGTTCAATCCATATCTTTCACACATTGCCTTCAGCTTATAAGGCAATGTGTGAAAAGGAATTTGGACGAAGTTTTGGTTATTGCATCCACCAATATTGATTTCTTGTTTGATACTAGGATTGTAGCCAACAATCAAATTAGCGATACTATTTTGGATGCAGTGATTAACCATAAATCTTCCTGTCTTATTCAGGTAATCTCTGACTTGATTATTACGTTTTGCTGTAAGTTTCACTTGTTGATTAGTGATACCCTTAATTAAGAGCGTATCCTTGATATATTGCAGTTGAGCATTACGCTTGTTGAACCACTGGTTAATAGATTTGATTGGTGGAGCATCCACAAGAAAGGATGCCCATATTATCGATACAGTGGGCTTTAGCTCACCCTCTCCTTTTTCCGCCCAGTGGCTAAAAGCCACTGGGTTTCCAAACTCCCATGAGGTTTTTTATGAAAGCTTGGCTATGCTTAGATTTAAATTTAGGAAACCCAGCCTGGTTATCAACAAAGTCTTTGTATGCTGTCATTAAATAGAGTCTTGTAGCTTCTAAAATCTGACTATCACAATCAGCTAACCACACAGACAGTATATTCAGGTTTTTTCAGTGCAGGAAGAAATGCGTTAAGTGCTGACCTGCCTAGACCCTTACCCGTTTCTTTATAAACCTCAATTGATTTATTTATGGCATAATTCCACCACCAATCAGGGCAACCAAAAGTTTTAGCTAATTGAAGTTGCTGCCCTTGGGACGGATATAAACGGACTTGAACTACTTTGTGTAACACTCAACATCACCTTCTTGTTTACCTATTTTAACACAAAGTATAATTTGTGTTAAAGCTCATCAAATTATAATAATTGCTGATTCCGCACTATGTATTGTTACACTAACATACATCCAGTTTTTGTTTTTGCTGTGCAGAAAATTAACATTTAATATTATAGATGCAATCGTCATTAGCAGCTCAGAATCAGCATTTTACCAGTACATTGAAGGTGGTGACTTCTGGGATCTGTTAAAATCCGTAATGTAAAATTCCAGTTAGGGAGCTTAGGAAAACTTGGACAGTCATAAAGAAAAAATCCTGGTAGTAGACGACGAAGCCAGCATTCGCCGGATTTTGGAAACGCGCCTTTCCATGATTGGCTATGATGTAGTAACTGCTGGTGATGGAGAAGAAGCTTTAGAAACTTTTCGTAAAGCTGAACCAGACTTGGTAGTTTTGGATGTGATGATGCCCAAGCTAGATGGTTATGGTGTTTGTCAAGAATTACGCAAGGAATCTGATGTTCCCATTATTATGCTAACAGCTTTGGGAGATGTAGCTGATCGCATCACCGGCTTGGAATTGGGCGCTGATGACTATGTGGTTAAACCATTCTCTCCTAAAGAATTAGAGGCGCGGATTCGCTCAGTTTTACGACGAGTAGATAAAACTGGTGCGACTGGTATTCCTAGTTCTGGAGTAATTCACGTCGGGAATATCAGAATTGATACAAATAAGCGCCAAGTTTACAAAGGCGATGAACGTATCCGCTTAACCGGGATGGAGTTTAGCTTACTAGAATTATTAGTGAGCCGTTCTGGAGAAGCTTTTTCTCGGTCAGAAATTTTACAAGAAGTTTGGGGATACACACCAGAACGCCATGTGGATACTCGCGTGGTAGATGTACATATCTCGCGGTTAAGAGCAAAATTAGAAGATGATCCTAGTAACCCAGAACTTATACTAACTGCTAGAGGTACTGGTTATCTTTTCCAAAGGATACTGGAATCGGGCGAAGAGTGAAACTGGGGAATAGGGAGCAGGGCGCACGGGGAGAATAATAACTAACCAATGTTCAATGCCCAATGACCAATGACTAATGACCAATGACTAAATCTGATCCTAATGTTGTTTTGCGGCGTTTGCCCTTGGTAGTCGGGGGTTTGAGTGCTGTACTTTTGCTGGTTAATCGCTTGTTGACACCAGAACTCACAAATTCTCAAGCACGGGGGGATGTGTTGGGGGTAATTTTGAGTGCGGTGTTAATTTTAACGGGTTTAATTTGGCAACAGGTACAGCCGCGATCGCCTGATACTGTACAACTAATTGGGGAAGAGGGATTTATTCTAGCACCAGATTTACCAGAAGCCGTGAAGACAGAATTAGCCTGGGCATCGCATTTATTATTGACCAATACAGTCACGCGATCACTCATAGTTTACTACCAAGGGAAAGTTCTGTTACGTCGCGGTATTCTGGCATCTAAATCTGAAGTCATACCAGGAACAATATTACAACGGGTGCTGGAAACACAAAAACCAGTTTATTTAGTAGCGTTGAAAGTATATCCCGGCAGAATCGAATTTGATTATTTACCGGAGAACACACAAGGAGTAATTTGTCAACCTATTGGAAAAGAAGGTGTTTTAATTTTAGGAGCAAATGCTCCTCGTAGTTACACCAAACAGGACGAGAAGTGGATTGCGGGAATTGCCGATAAATTGGCTGTAACTATTCCAGAGTAGGGGTGTATGGGTCTAGGGGAAAATAGGGAGGAGTTTTCCTAATTAGGTATCTCCTACGGAAGCCGGAGGCATTATTAAAAATTACGAATTATGAATTAGAAATTATGCAAATAATTTACTGGTTATTAATAGCTGTCATGCTTGTGGGTGTAGTTGGTGCAGTAGTTCCAGCTATTCCTGGTAGTAGCTTAATATTAGTAGCTATTATTCTCTGGGGAATCGTCAGTAGTTCCTTTACAGCCATTAAAATTCCCTTGATTGTCACTATTATCGTTCTATTTTCGAGTATGGGAGTAGATTTCCTAGGTGGTTACTTAGGTGCAAAACAAGCTGGTGCAAGTAAATGGGGACAAATTGGTGCACTTGTCGGTTTATTTCTGGGATTTTTCGGATTATTGCCAACATTACCCTTTGGGGGACCACTATTAGGAATCTTACTGGGTCCACTTTTAGGCTCAATTATAGGTGATTATACTTGCCGTCGCGACTTGGGTAAAGCGGTCAAAGCCGGGATAGGAATTACAGTCGGAACAGTAGTAGGGAACTTACTTCAGGGTATTATCGCTGTTAGTGCTGTCGTAATTTTTATATGGACTACCTGGAGTCAAGTATATGGAGGGTAGTATTTTCATAGTGAAATATAGTTTAAACGGCAATTTCTGACAACTTTAAATAATCTGGCAGACTGTTGCGGGGTAGATAAATTAAAAATAAAAGTCAATAAAACCTTGAAATATGGGCTTTTCGTTGATTCTTAAAACAGATAGTACAGCTGTTCCGATTCACTAAACTGGCTTGATTTAAGACTATTGCCGTAATATTACGTTTTACATTTACGGATGCAAGAAAAACAACTATCTTCTTGATAAAGATAATATCAAGATGCTTCAGTATATGTTGCCAGTCACTGGCTGAGTATGTAATTATTGTTGTATGGGGAACACAGAAAAAACTCAAGGAACTCAAGCAAACAGCTACAGTATCCTAACGGTCTTAACACAGCAATCCTAGCCTAGTATTTAAACAAAAACACAAAACGACTCCATACAGGGATAATATCACTTAATTTCATAAACTACTACGCAACTTACAGGACGGTTGCTAGGAATATCACCTAATTATTTGTTCGCAATTTTTTGATAGGAGCGGAAGACTACAATGTTTAATTTCAAATCTGAATTGTTAGGCGCTGCTGCTGTACTACCTATTGCTGCTGCTGGTTTCTTAGGTTCTGCTGGTTCTGCTCAGGCCTTAACACTGAATGGCAGTATTGGTATTAATGGTACAGCTATAGTTCCTAGCGATGGAGTGAATCCAGCTACTACTAGCGTTACGTTTGTCGATGTTGATGGTGTGGATCTTACAGGTGATTTTGCAAACTTCACACCAAACTCGGACTCAAATACATTGGCTATTACAGGCATTAGTATTACCACTCTGAATCTAACAAGAACAGCTATTATCTCAGCTATAAGAGCTACATACTTAACAGGAACTTACACTCCATTTATTGACTTTGGAGAAAGAACCCTAGATGGTGTTACTGCCTTTCTTACCTTTGACCTAGACTATACTGAAGTTACCATAACTCAGTTAGCGAGCAATAACATCAGTGATGTAACATTGGATGGTCTGACAGGAAGATTTAATTTCGATGGAGTAACTGTGGCGACAGGCTTTTTGAACGCTTCTCTTTCTGGTATTTCAAGCACTTACCAGTTAACTATAGTTACTGATCTAACTCCTATTCCGGAACCAACTACAATGCTAGGTTTAGGTTTGTTTGCTGCGGGAATGACTGTAGCTCGTCGTCGCCAACTAGTAAAAGCTTAGTTTGAAAGACTAGTTCTGACATCAAGATCTTAATTTGCGATCTGGTTGGAATGCGACAATTTACCAACCAGGTCAATTTTTTTGATCTGTAGAGAAGTTGTATACAATATCTCTACATTCTTTTGTTTACCATATGTCTATTCCAAAGCTTGTTTCGCTTCTTGTCTGATCGCATCTACTTCATCATTAACCAGTGTCTCCAGAATAGATTGAGCTTCCGCACCACCTAAATTGCTTAAAGCTTGGACAACTATGTAACGCACTTGCCAATCTGGGTTAGTGCTGTATGGAATCAATAGAGAAACTGCTTGGACATCTCCTAACTCACCTAGAGAACTGATAGCAGCAGTTTGGATTAAACTGTTATCTGAGTTAAGAGCTTGTTTGAGAAGTTCCAAACTGCGCGGATCACCAAATGCTCCTAATGTAGCAATAATACTGAATTGTACTAGCCATTCCGAGGTTGTATGGTAAAGTTGCTCTAAATCTTCAAAAGCTGCGTGTAATTTAAGCGCACCTAAACAATCTGCTGCTGCTGCTTGCACATCCGCTTCAGGATCATTGAGCAGTTCGCGTAATATCCGCAAAGATAAATCGAAATCCTGCTCTCCCAGGGTATCAAGTTGACTTACCGCCGAATAGCGAACACGGGAATTTTTATCACCAATAGCGATTTGAACCAATTCAAACCCAGTGTTTGGTTCTAGTTCTCGAATTTGATTGACTGCACGCAAGCGATCGCCCAAATTCTCCGAACTCAGTAATTCTCTCACAGATTCAGCAGAAGCACTCATGATAATTATCCTAGATTTTGAAAATTGTAATTAGTCATTGGTCATTGGATATTGGTTTAGTTGTTCTTCTTCCCCTGCTTCCTCCCCCCTTGCTTTCTTTCCAGTCCCTACTCTGTAGCCATAGCTCGGATAATATCACCACGAGTTAGAATACCTATCACTTGACCTGTGCTATCTAACACTGGAAGACGGTGAACTTTATATTCTTGGATTATTTTTGCAGCTTCTTTCAGGGGTTTATCAGGAGTAATAGTAATAGGGCTTTTACTCATCACTTCCCCCACAGTTTGTCCTAAAGCCTTGTGTAAATCCCGTTCATAAGCACCGGGATTTTGTAAATAAATCACACTATCCAAAAACATGATGTAAGCTGGGGGAGTTACACCAGTTTCTTGCCACATCAAGTCAGTTTCTGATATAATTCCCACCACTTTACCTGCATCATCAATAACAGGTAAACCACTAATTCGCTTTTCTGCCAAAATTTGGATAGCTTCTTTTAAGGGAGTTTCAGGACGAACCAGAATAGGATTGCTACTCATCACGTCAGCAACAGTTTTAGGCATTTTTTTTACTTACACCTTTTATAAAAGTATTTATTAATTATTGTAGAAAATTATGAGTAACAAATAAATACTGTTAATACATTGTTACTTCTTATTTTGAGAATAACCACTCATTGTCCTGAGACATACTTTTATATAAACTAGAATCAGTAGGTTGAGTTGACGTAAGAAACTCAAAAATTATTAAAACTTTTCTTGGGTTCCACTGTAGCTTAATCCAAGCTAAATCTTTATTTATCAATTTAATAGCCTAAGTCTCTAACAGCTTTCATCAACTTTTTATATCTTTCAACATTGCTCTGATTTCAAGATAGTTCTGCGGCTACTTGGAAATTAGAAATAGCAGCTTCATCATTACCAAGTCTGGCATAATATTGAACCGCGATTACCATAAGCAGAATCTAGTAACGGTTCTAATACCAATTCAAAAAATGTTTGCGCTAAATAGTACAGAATTACGCGCTGCGGGATTTGATTTAAGTTCTTTATCACAACAAGGTTCGGAAACTTTTGCTTTCAAATCTGCTAAATCTCTTGTACCAATTGGTAAATATCTAGCAACTTTAATTTTAGAATGCAATCATGATAATGATGATGCGGTCGTACTCAAAGGAGAAACAACTCATATCAAACGTCTAGAACCTTCTACTATTTTTGGATTAATGACAACTGCTTTAATTTTTGCGGCGAGTAATTTTGATAAATTGCGTAAATTTCAATTGAGCAAATAGCAATATCTAACAATAGATACGTTAAAAATGAAGAAATAATAATTAATCCTTCATCCCTAAAAATGTTCATCTAACTTTTTGATATACTTGATTGTTTATCTGGCGATTTTTTCCTGACTTGATTAATTATCATTTTGACCTTTTCTCAAAGCGGTAATAATTGCTAAATTCGCTTCTGGAAAACTAAAATCATCTAACTCATCTAAACTTACCCAACGAATTTCTGCACATTCTATAGCTTGGGGAATACCTGCTAAATGACGACAGTGATACACAGTTAAAGTTACTTGCAAATGGCTATAAGTATGATTAATAGTAATCAGATGTATGCCAACTTCTATTTTAATTCCTAACTCTTCTAAAATTTCCCTGCCAATACACTCTTCTATCGTTTCTCGTGATTCAATTTTACCACCAGGAAACTCCCATAAACCAGCCATTGTTCCTTTGGGAAGACGACGGTCAATTAAAATTTGTTTTTGGTCGTTCCAAATTACAGCAACACCAATGATTTTATGAGGAATAGTAGATATTTTATTCATAGAATAATACCCAATCGTCAATAAAGAACTCGACAGATAGATTCTTTGACTGTCGAGTTTGTAATTATACCAAATTTGCAATATAAAATATTAACATTTATTTATTCACTAAAAAACACCAATTATTAAATTTTTCTTGTGAAGTTGATATTTCGCAGAGAATTTATTTAACTGGCGTTAATGTCGTTGTTCTATTCAGCAACATCACTGCTATTTGCTTCAGTTTCTTGCAAGCTCATGTTAAAGCTCATTCGCTGTTCAGCATTACGCAAAAAATAACCACTAATCATAGCAGATGCCAGTAACCGTCCCAAATTTTCCCTATTCGTAGTTATAGTCACACCGAAGTGTTCAGAAGGTAAGTTTCCTAATAGTCCTGTGATATTGCGTTCCATCACGTGAAAGACTTCGGGAGAATTTGGTTTGGATAGCTGGGTAACTGTTTCTGGACTTAAGGATTTAACGTAATGCCATAAGTTGCTAGTTTCAGACTCGCTATCAAAAAACTCAGAGACTCGATTCGGTTGGTTACTCACTTTTGATCTCCTTTACTAACACTGTTAATTGCGGTGTTTGGGACTGAAATAATTAATAACCTATTTCGTATTGAAATTAGATGAAAATTGTGTGTTCATATCAATCAATTTAACAGGTTATGCCAGTCGTGGGAGTCGGTGAAACCGTACCAAAGGCGGAGTATTTTTACGAATAGGTAATTGGTGATTGGGTTATTTAAATCCTCAACTTCCTAATGACTAATCCCCAGTCACCAGTCCCTTTCAACTACCTAACTAGCAAGATATTCGTTAATATTAGCTTTAGATTTGCGAAGTTTCGTTAAGGCTTCGCGCTCAATTTGTCGGACTCTCTCACGGCTGATATTGAGGATTTCTCCGATTTTGGAGAGTGTTAAAGCTTGTCCATCTATTAACCCGAAGCGTAGTTTAATTACTTCCTTTTGTTGAGGAGTTAGTTCTTTCATCAGACGTTCTATGTCGGAAGATAAAGAAGATTGGATCACAAAATCTTCTGGGGTTGCACCTGTATCTTCCAACATTTCACCCAGTTCTGTGTCGTAATTGTCTCCTAACCTTAAATCTAGAGATAAAGGCAGTCGGGCTTTTTCTAGGCACTCCCGCACTTGTCTGGGTGTTAGTTCTAATTCGTCAGCTAGTTCTATAGCTGTGGGTGCACGTCCTAATTTTTGAGATAGTTGACGTTGGGCTTTTTTAATTTTATTGAGTTTTTCTGTAATATGAATAGGTAGCCTTATGGTGCGAGCTTTTTCAGCGATCGCACGAGTGATGGCTTGACGTATCCACCAGTAGGCATAGGTAGAAAATCTATAACCCTTGGTGGGGTCAAATTTTTCTACTCCCCGTTGCATCCCAATACTACCTTCTTGGATTAAGTCGAGCAAATCGATATTACGCTTAATGTACTTTTTCGCAACAGAAACGACTAGACGGAGGTTGGCTTCTACCATTCTCCGTTTAGCAATTTCACCTTCTGCAATCGCTGTATTTAACTCTACTGGTTCTACTTGTGCTGATGCTGCCCACTCTTCTAAAGTTGGCTGATAACCTAACTGGGTAGCAAGATTTTCCCTCACTTCATACAAGGTTGTACATCTTTGTACCTGTTTACCATAATGAATCTCTTCTTCGTGGGTGAGAAGTGGAACACGGCCGATCTCACGCAGGTAAGTCCGCACAAGGTCGGTGGCTGTCTGGGCGGTCTTCATGGCGATACTTTTTGGTGATGATGGGTTTGCTGGTAGTGTCATTAGCTGATAAATGCCTTGAGAGGCTGCTACCCAGATGACCTGGGAAACCATGCTAAGGTTTGCAAATTAAATGCCCGATGAACTCGGCTGCTCGTATTAATTTGGTCAGTTTTGGCTCCTTAACTGCTAGAAGTTACAGTCACTTCCTAGTGATTACAAGTATCTACAGTTAGATATAAGGTAGCAAGTTAAACATTTCATGTTTTACTTGAATATTAATAATTGTAACATTTATGAGAATATTTTGACTACCGAGAAACCCGAAACTTCTTGGTAATTTCCGGTTACTAACTCCCTTAATTATAATGGTAGTATTTTAGACTGTGTAATGAGCCGTCCAATTTTGATAACCCTTGTATAATTAAGATTTGAGGATTTTAGCTTACCTTGGTTATAGTGGCTTATGCTATCAGCTCATATATCTTAAGCCACCGAAATGGTTCTTTGGAGAGGAAATAACTTCCTCATATTTGTTAAAATATCTCAATGATAACTATCATGATTCTCTTATAATGATTGCTTAATATTTCAGGTGACAGGGAAGTAGGTGTGTAGGGAGCAGGGGAGAAAAATAAGTTATTTCTCCTGAACTCCTGATAGTGGAGCGTGGTGATAACCATACTCCTGAAATCCTACCCCATTGGGCAATATTCTTGAATCACCTTCACATCCAAAGTCGTATTTTGCAAAGAACGGATAGCTGCTACTGTTGCTCTAGCTCCAGCTATGGTAGTAATGATAGGGATTTTGTAGGCTAGGCCAGTACGTCGGATTAACCGCGCATCGGTTTGTGCTTCCTCTCCTGATGGCGTATTAATAATTAGTTGGATTTTCTCATTTTTGATAGCATCAAGGACGTGGGGACGCCCTTCATGTAGTTTCAAGATTAAGTCAACTTTTACCCCGTTTTGCTGTAGAACTTGGCGTGTCCCTTGGGTAGCGATGATGGTAAAACCTAAGCTGATAAATTCTTTTACTACCTCTATGGCTGCACCTTTATCTCTATCACTCATAGACACAAATACGCTTCCTTTACGTGGGAGTTTTTCCCCTGCACCTAATTCTGCTTTTGCAAAAGCGCGGCCAAAGTCAGCGTCAATACCCATGACCTCCCCTGTGGAACGCATTTCCGGTCCTAATAAAGTATCTGTACCGGGGAATTTATTAAAGGGTAATACAGCTTCTTTAACGGCTATATGAGAAGGAATAACTTCTTGGGTAAAGTTCAATTCTTCTAGGGTTTTACCCGACATGATTAAGGATGCTAATTTGGCTAAGGGGATACCTGTGGCTTTGGAAACAAAGGGGACGGTACGGGATGCTCTAGGGTTGGCTTCTAGGATGTAAACTTGGGGAGAGTAACCGTTTGCACCAACGACTGCAAATTGAATGTTCATTAAACCCACAACGGACAAGGCTTGTGCTAGTTGCACAGTCCAGGTGCGGATTTGGTTTAATACGGCTGGGGAAAGAGAGATTGATGGTAGGGAACAAGCGGAGTCTCCTGAGTGAATTCCGGCCTGTTCTATGTGTTCCATAATGCCGCCTATGACGACTTTACCTGTATAATCGGCGATCGCATCTACATCCACTTCAATGGCATTTTCTAAAAATTTATCAATTAAAATCGGGTGTTCTGGTTCTACCTGTACTGCAAAAGTCATGTATCTTTCTAACTCTGCATCAGAATAGACGATTTCCATCCCCCTTCCTCCTAATACATAGCTAGGACGAACTACGACAGGATACCCAATCCGTTTGGCAACTATTAATGCATCTTCATAACTTCTAGCAATACCATTAGGCGGTTGAGCAATATTTAACTCTTGCAAAATGTTTTCAAACCGTTCCCGATTCTCTGCCATGTCGATAGAATCAGGAGATGTACCCCAAATCTGAGGGACTGGGGACTGGGAACTGGAAACTGGGGACTGGCAACTTCTTCCCTGTAAATATTGCTGTAATGGTAT